>JAISAX010000381.1 GCA_031266495.1 Opitutaceae bacterium | reverse complement strand
GCGATCCAGCGTCGCTGACTCGGTCATTTATTCCCAATCCGGTAAACTCCCTCGCCAGCTCCTTGGCTCGCTCTTCAATCCCCGCGCATCTTCGCTCTGTTTATTTCCTTACGGTTCCTAAAGAGATGTTCAATGGCGACGACGAATCAGCAGGAAAGCAACCAGCCCGCCACCACCCAGGACGGCGCCCGTCACGCCCGGTTCGGGGATCGAAGTCAATGTGATACCCAGACTGTGGAGCGTCACGCTGTTGAACGTCGTGCCGTTGGTCGAGCCGATGGCGAACGTATCGAAAGCCGTGAACGGGGAAGACGTGTCGTTGAATGCGTAGGTGTAGTTGTCCAGCCCCGCGCCACTCATTGCCACGGAGACGTTGAGCGCGTTTGCGGAGGTGCGGGTGTAGGTCACTTCGAACGAATAGAGTGTATCCGGTTTCAACGAGTTGGAGGATGAAGCAGTGGTGCCGCCTCCGCTGGAAGCAGGCACGGTGGTGTAGGCGGAGGTCAGCAGGTAGTTGCTGGTGCCGGTGCGCTTGCTCAGGCCGAAGGTCGCGGATGAATCGTCGGGCAGCGTCGGGCGAACATTGACGTAGTAACCGGTGTAAGCGGAAAACGTGGCGATCTGGGAGGCCGTCGCATCGGCAGACAGGCGCTTGCCGCCCGAGTTGAGCAAAGCGATGCGCAGGGTGTTGTCCCCGGACGTCGCCTGTTTCTGCACTTCGAAGCTCAAGGTGAGTTTGAGCGAATCGCCCACACCCAGCGTCGCTGGCGAGGCGGACCCGGTAAAGTACGTGAGCGTGGTCCAGGTGTTGGAGGCTCCCGCGATCCGGAGCGCGCCTGCGGTGCTGTCTTCCACTGAACCGCTCCCAAGCCCCGACACATACCAGGTCGAGGTGGCGGGCCAGTCCTGCGTCAGGCGCTGGTTGGCAGGAAAAGTTTCGTTGAGGATGACGGACGCTCGGGCCGTGCCGGCGAGACAAATGCCCGCGGTCAGGACCGGGAGGGCAAACATGCGAAGAAGTCGCGATGCGGAGGTTGTGGTGTTCATGGGTTTGGTTGGATTTGGGTTGGATTGGTTGGGATGGGATGGAATGGAATGAAGCGGGATGGAGTGTAATGAACGGGACAAAAACGATCATGCTCGTAAAAACGGATACATCGTAGTTTTTATATCAATACGAAATATGGAGATTCCGCTGGCGAATCGCGCCCTTGGCGAATGCCCTGACATGACCGTCGGCAAAGGCGACGTTGACACGTCCGCCGTGCCGGAAACGGAAACAGGCCGTGCCGTTGTCGGTATCCGGTCCGTCGTCGATCACGTTGTCGGCCGAGGCAACGGGAGCCGTTTTGGCGCCCACGGTATCGACCTGCCAGAACCGGGCATGAGCGCCGCCATGAGCCTGTTGGCCGCCGTCCGCGACGAGAATAATTTCGGTGGGACGTTGCACGGCGGACACCAGGATGCGGCGAGGCGTTTCGTTGGCGAGATCGACCATGATGATCGGGTTGAGCGAATAACTGGAACGCCAGTACTCGGAGGTCACCGGCGGATCGAACGAGCGCGACGGGCACACCAGCAGATGCGATTCCCTGTTCCCGAAATATGGCTGCAAGGTGGATGTCCAGGAGACGTTCGTTTCGTTCAGGGCCGGCGGGAAGACGTCCCGCTGCTCCTGCGCCGTGAGGAGAATCGCGACGGCAATCTGGCGCTGGTTGGATGCGCATCGGGCTGACCGCGCCGATTCGCGCACCTTGCCGACAGTCGGAATGAGAATACCGGCCAGAATGCCGATGATCGCAATGACGGTCAGAAGTTCAACAAGAGTGAAGCCAGGCAGGGGACGATAGGGATGCATAGGTAAGGAATACCCCCCTTGATTGTCCTGAAAACGGAACAAAGCAAGCGTTTTGTACCGAAATCAGGACATTTCTGTTATTTTTTGTCCCGTCACGAGGACAGTTTTTCTGGGACTGATGTGCCAAGATCGGGACAATGAACGCCAGTAAAAATGCCTCGGGTCCGACAGTAAAACTCTATCGAGACAAGCTTGGGCTGTCGCAGGAAGAACTGGCGGTAAAATGTCAGCTCATGGGCTGGCTGATTGGACGCGGAGTAATCGCGAAAATCGAAACGGGAACACGATGCGTGGACGATATCGAATTGCTGAAGTTGGCCAAAGTTCTGGGAGTTACGCCAAACGATCTTCTGCATGAACGATAGCATTTGAATATAGATTTCCGCGAACCGCCCCTTCGCCTTCCACAGTTCCTCTCGCGAACAAAGACGATGCCTCTCCGTCCACAGATCAATGCACGCCTCCCCGAGCCCCTGTTGGCCGACATCAAGGCGATTATGGAGTCACGTGGCATCAGGCACCTTAGCGACTACATTCGCCAACTCATCACTGCGGACGTCCGGCAATTTCACGAGGAGGAGTATGCCGCCGGACGAAAGGATCCCGAATTTCAGGAGTGGCTGCTGCAAAAACGGGTCGCCCGCAAACATTCGCAGAACAAACCGCCGTCAAAATCATAAGAACGGTTCGACTCATTATACCTGTCCCTCATTAGTTTCGGCTCCCTTGTTCGTCCGGTCTCCTTCGTCGGATTGGCCCGTCTGCCTTGTCTGGCTGAGCCATGAGAGGGAGGTGTTCCAGCCCTCCTCTCCCCCCCCCCCCCCTCTCTTTCCTCTCCCATTTTTTCTGACAACAACCTCGCATTTGCTCCGACGATTCCTCAAAAAACTGCCTGTCCCTCCAAACCCTCTTTGTTTCATGTTTACCTTTCCCGGGTTTTTTCAAGCAGCCACCGGCAAGGAACCTTATGATTACCAGCGTCGCCTGGCCGGCGACACCGCTGGATGTCCCTGTGAGTCACACCTCATTTCGATCCCCACCGGCCTCGGCAAGACCGCAGCGGTAGTTCTCGCCTGGCTCTGGAACCGCGTCGCCCACCCCAATGCCGCGCACCGCGAAACCTGGCCGCGCCGCCTCGTGATCTGCCTGCCCATGCGCACTCTTGTGTAGCAGACCGTTAAAGAAGCCACCAAATGGCTCGATGCGCACAACTTTCGCCAGGATGGCAAAACCGCCCATGCCGCCCATGCCGGCAAAGTCGGCCTGCACCTCCTCATGGGCGGCACCGACTCCGGCGAATGGGATATCCACCCCGAAGCCGATGCCATTCTCATCGGCACGCAGGACATGCTCCTCTCCCGCGCTCTCAATCGCGGCTACGGCATGGTTCGCGCCCGCTGGCCCATGCATTTCGGCCTCCTCAACAACGACGCTCTCTGGATCCTCGACGAAACCCAGCTCATGGGCGCGGGGCTTTGGACTTCCTCGCAACTCGACTGGCTCCGCCACGACCGTTTTGCCACGCAACGCAAATGCGCGACATGGTGGCTCAGCGCGACGCTCGGCATGGAGTTTTTGAAGACAAAAGACCGTGTGGATGCCGGTGCGGGGCTTCCAGCGCCCGTGAAAATCGAAATCTCAAACGCGGAAGAAAGCACATTGCCTGTCCTGCAAGCCGTCCGCCCTGTCGCCAGTTGGACGCCACCCAAAAAGAAAAACGCCAAGGAAAGATCCGCATTTCTCGACGCGCTTGCCGCCGCCATTCGCGCCGACCACGCCGCCAATTCGCTCACTCTCGTTGTTTGCAACAGCGTCAAGGCCGCGCAAGAGCTTCATCGGCGGCTGACGGGCACCGGCGCCGTTTTGCTCACCTCGCGTTTCCGCCAACAAGACCGTGAAAGAAATCTCTCAAAATTGCTCGCATTTGAAACCGCTCGCAAAGCCCACGCAAAGGATCCCTCCGCGTCCGTTCCCGAAGGCTTGATCTGCATCAGCACTCAAGTCGTCGAGGCTGGCGTGGACATCTCCGCGCGCCGCCTCTGGACGGAACTCGCGCCGTGGCCGTCCCTGCTCCAACGCCTCGGACGCCTCAACCGCGACGCAAAACTCAACGAGACGGCCAAGGCGTTTGTCTTCGAGTTGCCGCCGGAAAAATCCGCCAAGGGCAAAACCACATCAAACGGCCCCTATGAAGAAACCGACATCAAGGGCGCGAAGAAAATAATCGCCGCACTCGTCAAAAAATGCGCGGACATGCCAACCGCGCCCATCCGCCAAATCCTCGGCGAACTCTCCGCCGACAACGCCACTGGTGAACTCGTCAGAAAATCGCTCGAAACAAAACCGGAGCCGTTCCCGCGCGCATTCGAGATCCACGGACTTTTCGCCACGGAGCCGGATGCCTTCGGTGGTTTCACCGACGTCAGCCCCTGGGTGCGCGGCGGCGACAAAAACGCCGATGTCACCGTGTTCTGGCGCGAGTGGGACGCCGCCAAAAAGTCCCCCAATGACACCTCTTTCGCCACTGGCGCCGGTTTTCAGCGTGACGAGGGTTGTGCCGTCGCCGTCCACCGCATCCGTGAGTTCGCGGAGTCAGCCAAGTCGGTCCACATCTGGAACGACAGAACCGACAAGTGGGAAACCATCCGCGCCGCCAATATCGTTCCGGGCATGGTGGTGCTGCTTCCCGCCAGTGCCGGCGGCTACTCCGCCACGCTTGGCTGGACAGGCGACAAATCCGACAAACTCGCCAACCTGCCGCCGCCCGGCCCCTTCGAGGAAAGCAATGAGGACGATTCCGATACTCAAATCGGCCAATGGGTGCCACTGGACACTCATCTTGCCGACACGACGAAAATCGCCCGGCAAATCGCGTCCTCGCTGCAACTGCCACTCCCATTCGAGGCATGCCTGATTCAGTCCGCACAACTGCACGACATCGGCAAAAGCCTGGCGCAGTGGCAGGACAAACTGCCCGCGCCACACCCTGCCGCAGCCACCCTCTACGCCAAAGCCCCTTGGAAACTCGTTCTCGATCTCACCCAAAACCCGGGAGCCGCCGAACAATGCCTTGAGTCGATTCGACGCATGCCCGGGCAGAGTATCGTTTTTCAACGTACGGCTGATTCCGATACAAACGATTCTGGCGCGCGCTTGCATCTCCAACTCCGGCAAAAGCCAAAACATGCCACCTTGAAAAAATTGCAGGGAATCTTGCAGGTTAAAAAGTGCCCCGCGGTCACCGCCTTTCGTCCGGGCTGCCGCCACGAAGCAGCCTCCGCCCTCGCCATGTGGAGCCGTTATTATCATGGTGACACGCGGACTGATTTTCCCGCCTTGGCCATCTATCTGGTCGCCGCCCATCACGGCAAGGTTCGCACGGTTCTTCGCAGCCGGTCACGAGCCCCCATCCCCAACGTATGCGGCATTCCCTCCGGTATTCCGCAAACCCTTCAATGCCCTTCCGGCTGGAAACTCGACTTCGAGGCGGCCATTGACGGCGCATCCGGCCAATTTCATGACGATGGCACCTTTTCCCTCGCCGCCCCTGGCTGGACAGGATTGGTGGCCGACCTGCTCGGAGGATGGGAAAAAGATGCTCCCACGCTCACCTGCAAAGCCGTGCCGAAGGGAGAACCGCACGCGCTTGGCCCCTTCGTGTTAGCCTATCTGGAAACCCTTCTCCGCGCGGCCGACGGACGAGCCAGCGCAAACCCTTCCCGTGAAATCGCCCACCCCGGCCATGACTGAATCCCTGCCCATTCCTGTTTTGACGCTGCGCGGCATTCCCGTGCTGATCGATGCCGATCTGGCGCGGCTCTACGGCGTGCCCACCCGCGCGCTTAACCAGGCCGTGCGGCGCAACGCGGACCGCTTCCCGGAAGATTTCCTGTTCCATCTGACCTCGCCTGAGAAAACCAGGGTGATCACAGATTGTGACCACCTCCAGTCGCTCAAATTTTCCAAAAACCTCCCGTATGCCTTCACCGGGCACGGAGCCTTGATGGCCGCAAACATTCTCAACAGCCCGGAAGCCATCAAAATGAGCGTCTTCATCGTCCGCGCTTTCGTCAAACAACGCGAAGCCATCGCCACCAACCAGGCCATCCTCAAACGCCTCGCTGAAATCGACAAGACCCTGCTCGTTCACGATTCCGCGCTGCGCGATCTCTACCGGAAGTTGCTGCCCCTTTTGCAACCCCCACCCGTGAGGCCCAAACGGGCCATTGGATTCCATACCGCCCAAGTATCCGACAAACGATGACAACCTCACCTTCCGGCAAACTTCAGGTTATCTCACTGTCCGGCCTTCACCTCGACACGCTCGGCCACTACTTCGCCGCGCTCGGTTTGCTGCGCCTCGCCGCCCGTCAATGGCCAACTATCAAAGGTTGCTGGCGCGACGGCGTCTTTCATCTTGTCGGAGGCCCGAAAGATTTTTCCGAACTCGAAATTTTCCTGATTGATGTCGGCGCAAACAACAAGTGGACGCACTACACGGTAAACAGACCTGAGAACGCACAAACCGATTCACTCGAAAAGAAAACAGACGACCTCGCACTCTGGTTGGCGAAAGATACTACGGAAAACGAAGCAACCTTGGCGTTGTCTCACATTGTCGCAGGGAAAAGTAGAGCATTTAACCCCGTTTTCGGCACTGCTGGCAATGCGGGGAACCGCAGCTTTTTTGATGGTTGGGAAAAAGCATGCGCTGCGGTCAAAGCCGTCACGCCAAAGGCAAAGAAGAAAAAAAAAGAAAGCCGGAGCGGACGAAACGCCATCTGTAATTCCGTCCGAAATGCCATCCGCCTCCAGGCAAGACCTCCTTACTTTTCTCACCGGCGGCAGTTGTTCATTGCTCTCGGATTACGGCGCGGCCTGTTGGTTCAGCGACGCCAACAAGAAATATAATTTCTCGCCGGATTCGCCGTTCCGCAAAGGGCAGATCACACCATGGGCAATGCTGTTGGCGTGCGAGGCGTTCCCGCTTTTGATCGGCGCAACCTCGCGCCAACTCGGCTCAGCCCGCGAAGGCAACGGCGCATTCCCATTCGTCACAAAAGGCACCGCGCCCGAAAATGAAAAGGAAGTCGAAACACTGACCGGCGAATTTTGGGCGCCGGTTTGGAGCCGGCCACTCTCCGTCGCCGAGGTTTCCACGCTCTACAAGCGAGGACGCGCCGAGGTCAACGGCCGCGGCGCCATCACCTCTGCCGCGTTTGCCGCCGCGATTATCCAGCGCGGCACCGATGCCGGTTTCGCCGAGTTCCGGCGCTTCTCGCTTCTGCATACGACCAGCACGCAAACCTTCGAGTCGCGCCTCGCGTCCGTCCATTCGCTCGCAACGCCACACGCGAGTGACATCGCGCAAGCCGATGCCGTTTCCCGTATCATCCGTTTCCGCGATGCACTTCCCGGCGAATCCAAAAGGGTGTATCGCGGACTGCAAGGTCCGATCGACACCGCGCTCGTGCGCCTCTCCGCCTCCGGCTGCAACGACGATCTGCTCCGCGAAAACTCGTGGGCCTTGCTCGATGCCGTTTTCGCTTCGCTCAAAAAAACCGCAAACAACAAAACCTGCCGCGAACGCGAACCCGCGCTCGAATTGCTGCCCGTTTCGTGGGCGGTTTCGTTGCTTCAAAAAGAGCGCGAACTCACGCCGGAAATCCGCATCGCGCTCGCCCTCGCCACGCTTCAGACCGAAAAGCAAAAGAAGAATTCCGGTGGCGATGCCGATCGTAAACGCGACCTCCCCCCCCCCCCCCCCCTTCCTCGCTTACCGCATCGGCATTGTCCCGTGGAAAAACAAATGGAGCCGCGTCAAGATCGCCAAGAACACGCCGCTGCGCATCGAATGGAGCGAACGTCCGCTCGAGGAAAATCTCATTGCCGTCATCCGCCGTCGCATCGCCGTCGAAGCGGACACGCACAATCCTCCGCCTTTCGACACGCAACTCACGCTGCCGCTCGCCGATGTCTTCGCATTCCTGAATAGTGAAACCGACGACGCTGCGCTTGCCCGCTGGCTCGACCGGTTTCTGCTCTTCGACTGGTCGTTTCTCCAGACCGCCGAGCGTGATGCCCTCTCCGCGCTCTTGCGCCCCGCGCAATCCAGTTCCGCGGGTGGCCTTCACGCTGCCGAAACGCTGTTTTGTTTTCTCCGTCCGCTCTTCCACAGTCATACTTTCACGCAAATCCAGCCTAAACCGAAATCCGACAAAACCCCCACCGCCGGCATGCTGCGTCCGTTCGTGGCGTTCCTTGAACGCGGCGACATCACCGGAGTCTTTTCCGCCGCTCAAGGCCGCTATAAAAATCTGCTCATCGAAACGGCTGATTTCGGGGAAACCGGCTTTGCCCTTTCAAATCCGCGACGCTTGCTCGCCGCGCTGCTTTTATCCGCGTCACCGTCCGCCGTCGCCCAACATTTTTCCCGCTGGCAACTCCCGGCGCAGAACAAACCATAAACATCAACTTTTCCCATCAAACAACCAATCCAATGAACAAAACCATGCCCACACAACCGCTCGATACCGCCGCTCTTCTGAACGGCACCCAAAACCGCCTCGTCATTCAGGCGACGCTCAAACCCGTCGCCGGGAAAACGCGCTTCCAACCCGCCGGATTCCCCGAAATCGGACATGTCATTTACGATGCGCCTGACGGCAAAAAAGTCTGCATCGTGGACAGCGCCGCAAGCATGGCGAACCACCTCGAAACTGTCTGCGTTAACGGCTTTGACCAAACGCTCGTGGATGAACTCAACGGACTGCCTTACGTCCAATGCGTCACTGGCGGTGATAAAAATGAACTCGTCGTCACCACACTTTCCGAAGCTCACCGCCTTGCATCCGATTATTTCCTTGATGGAAAACGCATTGATACAGATGGCAACCTGTCCGCAAAAAAATTCGTCGAAGAATTGCGCGACGCCCCCGACAAGTTCGGCCTGCGCAACCTCGAAAAGAAAACCCACCCGCTTCCCGCGCAATGGTGGAACATCTTCCGCACGATTTTCCGCTACGACCCGAACTCGCTGGTTCACGGCATTTTGTTTCCCGCGCTTGGCATCAAACTTCCCCGCGTTCTCACCGCGACCCTCGATGCATTTGACGCTGTCCGCGTCGGCACTTCTGGCGTAAAGTTCGACAAACTTGAGAAAACTAAATCCAAGCAATCCATTTTTTCGAAAGACGAGGAAACCGCCTCCGAAATCCGCGCCACCTTCGTCATTGATTTGTCGCTTATCCGCTCCTTCGGGCGTGATGAAGATAAAGGTCTCAACGCCGCGAAAAAACAACTCCTGCTCGGCCTCGCCCTCTGGAAAATCGGTAAACTCCTCGGCTTCTCTTTCCGCTTCCGTTCCGAATGCGATTTGGAACTCGATGGCATCAAAATCGATGGTGCCGATACCGAAATCTCCGCACTCAATATCGGCATCAGTGATCTCATCACCGCCGCTGCGTTTTCAAATTCGCCGATCACCAAGATTTATAGAGAGGAAAGTGATCTTTTCCGTCCCGATAAAAACAAAGATGCCAGCTCACAGGACGACGACGACAATGAAGGTGGAAACGACGAAGAGTAACCCACTATGCGCATCCTCTTAAAACAGAACTTCCCGCTTGGGCGTTACCACGCCAACCCATGGCGCGCCTTCGCGTTTGACGACCCGCATGGCGAGTGGCCGCCTTCGCCCTGGCGTCTCCTTCGCGCCCTTCTGGCTCGCAGTTTCCAACTCTCACGCGAACGCGAAAACACAGAAGACGGCGACCTCCGCCAACAACTCGTCCGCGCGTTCTGCGAAAGCAAAATTTCATTTCAGCTTCCCCCTCAATCGTGGCGTGGGCCGGGCTTGCAACAATACCAGCCATCGGAATTCAAAACATCCAACCCCACGCCTCGCGATTTCATCGCATGGGACATTGATGAAAAATTCAGAACGATTCTTGAATCGTTTCAAATCAGCATTCCGGAATCTGTCTCTCGCATCGCATACTACGAAATTGATAAACAGGGCATGACCGAACTTTTCGACGGAAACATGGAAAGTATTGCAGTGAAAGAAGCCACCCCAGAGGTCAAAAAAGCCATAAACGACCAGATAAAGGAAAGATTATGTAACAGGAAGCCGAAAGACTTTTGGTTGCCACGAAAACAAAAGGCAGCCCAGCAACAAAAAGACAGAGAGTTGGCAGAAATCGGAGGGAAAAGATACAAACATTACTTCCCCGATGCCAAAACCTACAACACCACGAAAAACAAAGATAACTTTTGGCTCGTTTCGCAGGAGAATGACGCGCTGCTTTGGATTTTCGATGGCGCAAGTTGGACGGCGGAATTGCTTGCGCACCTCGACGAATGCCTCGCCCGCATGACTTATTTCGGACGCGCCGAATCCATCACCACGATTGAGCGGTTGGAAAACGATGCCGCTGACATCAATGCCAACTGCGAATTGAAAACCAGACGCACATCCACCTCCATTCCTGTTTTGTGTCCAAATGCCGACGCAACTTTAGAACAGGTCGCTTGCCAAACGCATGACGATGCGGTCGCCAATTCCACCACGCCACCCGGCGCGGTCTGGAAATATGCCGAACGCCCTGCTCACGTAAAACCCGTTGCAAAACCGCCGACACGCAACGTCCTTCCACCCAGCCCAATCGTTCAATTCGCCATCGGCGGACGTGTCTTCCCGTCTCTCGGCTACTGGCTTCGCATCACCGAAAAATTTCGTGGCATCGCCCTGCGCCAACTCGCGCGGCAACTAACCGGAAAGCGCGACGCAAAATTTGCCGAACTACCGCCCGAAACCCGAGCCAGGTTTTCCTTGTTCACGGGGAAAGGCGCCGCCGACACCGTGCTTGCCGGACATCAACACGCCGCGTTCTTCCTCATTCCCGATTCGCAAGGGAAACCCTCGCGCTTGATCTGCTGGCGCAACGCCCCCTTTACCAACGAAGAGCAAACCGCCCTCCTCGCTGCCGCCGAGGCGCCGCTCACGTGGGATTTCGGCAGCGATGATTGGAAACTGCGGATCGTTCCACTTCCCGCCGAAACGCCCTTGCCTCCGGATAAAAACATTTTCGGGGAAAGCACGGTATGGGAAACGCTCACACCGTTCGTCCCGCCGCTTCATGTTTTTGGAAGAACTGGAAAGCCGAAGAAAGGTTGTGAAATCGAAACACAAATCCAGAATCTTCTTTCCGGCTGCAAATTGCCTACAGCGAGCGTGACCGTTCTTTCTCCGCCAGATGCACCCGCGCAATGGGTAAAAGTCCACTACCCACAACGTTCTCGCAACGAACAAACCAACGACGACAAACGAGCGTTCAGAATCCGTTTACAATTTGGAGGTTCCGTCCAAGGGCCAATCTTCCTCGGCAATTCCGCCCACTTCGGCCTCGGCCTCTTCGCCCCCG
>JAISAX010000249.1 GCA_031266495.1 Opitutaceae bacterium | reverse complement strand
GCTGCGACGAGGCGCAAAGCGCCTCGCCTCTTTGCCTCTCGAACCGGCGACGCTTCGCGTCGTCGCAGCGGCAGGAATGCCGCCGCTCCGGTGCCGCGTAACATCAGTTATTCAAACGGCAACGCTTCCCCCTTCTTCCCCCTTCTTCTCCCTTCTTTCGCCCTGAAACCCTGAAACGGGCGCATCAGACGCGTTTGCCGCGGGGACGTCGCAACGCCACCGCAAATACCAGCAAGGTCAGTCCGGCCAACACCGCCCAACCGGCGGGCTCGGGCACGGCGGGGGCGGAAAATGTCGTGAATCGCGTCCAGGTGCCGTTGTCGCCGTACACCACCTCGCCCGTCTTCGCGAGCAGCGTGGCGGCGTTCTCCGCGTCGAGCGTGTCCCAGCCCTCGCTGCTGCTGCCGCGCACTTGCACGGTGGCGGTGCCGTGCAGGAGCGTGAGCACGTCGTCAATGTCGAGTCCGGTGCCTTCGAACTCCAGGAAATTGCCGGCGTCCAGATACAGGGTGTCAATGGTGAGGGTGGCGAGGGCGGCTTCGGTGAAGCGCAGGGTGTTGCCGGTGGTGGGGCTGTCACTGCCGCCTGCGCCCACGTACACGGTGGTGGCGGTGAGCGTGCCTTCGATGATGAGGGTGTTGTTGTCGGCTCCGGCGGTCTGGCCGATGTACACGGCCTTGTCGGTGGCGGTGACGTCGGCGGTGTCGCCCGCGGTGAGGGTTACGGTGTTGTTGGCGGTGGTCGCGCCGATGATCCAGTCGGTCTGCGAGACGAAGCTGAGGCCGTCGGTCGCCAGCGCGGTGCCGTTGACGTTGGCGGCGTCCAGCGTCGTGAAGGCGCGGATGTCGCCCGCGTACGCTTTGCCGGGCATTCCACCATCGTGAGTCGCTCCGATGACGAAGCGGTCGCCGTCCAGACTCACCGATTCGCCAAAGATGTCCTCATCCGCGCCGTCGGAAGCGAGCAGCTTCACGGTTTCGGTCGTGCTGTTCCCGTTCACCTGGTCCAGCCCCTTGTAGTAGTAGGCCGCGCCGCTGTTTTCTCCATAGCCGTTATTGTAGATAGCCCCGACAAGCGCGTTGTTTCCCGACAGGCTCACCGAACGGCCAAAGTAGTCGCCCGCCTCGCCATCGGAGGCGAGCAGCTTCACGGTCTCGTACGTGCTGTACTTCTCGTACCCGTCGAGGTCCGCGAGGTTGTCGGTCACCTGGTCCAGTTCCTTGTAGTAGTAGGCCGCGCCCTTGTCGCCAGCGCGGAAAGCTCCGACGAGCGCGTTGTCTTCCGACAGGCTCACCGAATAGCCAAAGTAGTCGTGCTGCGCGCCGTCGGAGGCGAGCAGCTTCACGGTCTCGTACGTGCTGTACTTCCCGTAATCGGGGAGGTTCGCGAGGTTGGCGCTCACCTGGTCCAGCTCCTTGTAGTAGTAGGCCGCGCCGCTGTTGCTTTTCCCATTGGTGTCAGCGTAACCAGCCCCGACGAGCGCGTTGTCTTCCGACAGGCTCACCGAATAGCCAAAGTAGTCTTCCCTCGCGCCGTCGGAGGCGAGCAGCTTCACGGTCTCGTACGTGCTGTACTTCCCGTAATCGGGGAGGCTCGCGAGGTTGGCGCTCACCTGGTCCAGCTCGTGGTAGTAGTAGGCCGAACCGCTGGCCCACTCATTGTCGTCATCGGCGCGAGCCCCGATGAGCGCGTTGTCTCCCGACAGGCTCACCGATTCGCCAAAGTAGTCGCTCGCCTCGCCATCGGAGGCGAGCAGCTTCACGGTCTCGGTCGTGATTTGCACGCTCACCTTGTCCAGTTCTTTGTAGTAGTAGGCCGAGCCGCTGGTGCTCACCTTGCCGTCAGCGCTGTAAGCCCCGACGAGCGCGTTGACTCCCGGCTGGCTCACCGACTGGCTCACCGAAGCGCCAAAGTAGTCGTCCGCCGTGCCGTCGGAGGCGAGCAGCTTCACGGGTTCGTTCGTGCTGTTCCCGTTCACCTGGTCCAGCTCCTTGTAGTAGTAGGCCGCGCCGTTGTTGGTCTCATTGCTATCATCGCCGGTAGCCCCGACGAGCGCACCTGAACCGGACGCGCTCACCGAATAGCCAAAGTAGTCGTACTGCGCGCCGTCGGGGGCAGTAAGGGTGCTGGCGCGGACGGTCGGCGAAAGGGGGTTGATCGTGGCAACCGCAATCGCGATTGCTGCCGCAAGCGCGGCGACATGGCTGTTCCCCGGTTTTGTCAGGGATGTTGTCTTCATCGGTTTAACGGGATGGGTGCGCATGATTGGTGAGCTGGAGATTGGTGGTCGGGAGGGGGGTGGGCGGGAGGCAGGAGGGTGTCAGGGTTTTTTGGTGTGGGCGGGGGCGGTGACATCCACTTCGAGCGGCACGGGGATCGTGATCTCGGCTTCGCCGGTGTTGTCAGCGCCGGTGCCGTTGCCGGGGGCGTCGGGGGTGTTTCCGTCGGCGTCGGGGGCTGTGTCGGGGGTGTCCGGAGCGTCGGGCGTCTTGCGTTTGCCGTGGCGGGCGGCGGCTCGGGCGTAGTAATCGATCCGGGCGTTGAGCGCGGCTATAAAGGTGTCGATCGCTGTGGCGGCGGCGGCATCGGGGGCGGTCAGCGAGAGGGCGTTCACTTTCTCGAAAATGGCGCGCAGGTTTTGTTCGATGAGGGGGCGCAGGTCGCGCATGGCTCCGGTGGCGGGCCGGGCGGCCGTCTCGGCGTAGCGGGCGGCGAGGTCGGTCGTGAATTTGTTGTTGGCGTTGGCCAGCGCGTTCACCCAGCCGTTGAGCCCGAGGGTGTCAACCTGCGGGGCGGCGACGGTGGCGGCTTGCAGGTCCTCGACGAGGTTGGTGATGGCGGCCGTCTCCTCGTTGTAGGTGCCGTCGGCGATGTCGCGTTTGTACTTGTCGAGGGTGACGAGGAGCTGCGCGGCGACGGGTCGTTTGTTGGCTTCGTAGTGACGTCCGGCGTAGAGGGTGGCGAGATCGCGCAGGGCTCCGTAAAGCTGGTCGCGCTGGGCGTCCTCCTCGGCGAGGATCGGGGTGAGCGCGCTCCGGCGGGCGGGTTGCAGGGCGGCGTCGGTCTCGACCCGCAGGCGGTTGAATTCGCCATAGAGGACGCCTCCCAGTCCGGTTTTTACAGGGTCGCTGTTCTTGAGGAGGTTTTGCAGGTCCGTCTGGAACTGGTACAGTTCCTCGTTGCGCAGGCGGCCGATTTCAAGCGTATGCAATTTCATGGTGTTTTGATAGTTATGGAGGATGTTTTGCAGATTTCGGATGGTTTCCGGGCAGCCCCGGAGAGTGTTTCTGGCCGTCGGGCAGGGTTTCGGGGCTCCCCGAAACCCCGGTATGAACAAAAAGTAGTGCTTCGGGGCGCCCCGAAGGCATGAATCTGGCGCGGGACGGTGTTTCGGGGCGCCCCGGAGACCTGATCCGGACGCGGGGCGGGCTTTCGGGGCTCCCCGAAAGCCTGAACCTGGCCCGGGGCGGGGTTGCGGGGCGTCCCGAGGGCCTGAACCGGTGGCCGCGCAGGGTTGCGGTCGCAAACGGCAGGTTGCGCGTGGCGGCGCGCAACGGGCGAACGGGTCTGGATGAGTTGTGTCATGGTGTATTCGAGATGAGGGCGTCGGGGGACGCCTTCCCGGCCACGTTGGCGGGAGGCTTGCGGGTTTTCCGGAAGCGTCCCGTCGGCGTCGGTGGCGCGAGATACCCATCCCCGTTGAGTCCGGCAACCGCCTCAAGGGCAAACGGTGGTTCCCCGGCAATGTATCAACATATCCATGAGCCAGGGTTTTGCCTGGGCCGTGATCGCTGTCCGGTCGATAACGGGCGGGCGCGGGGCGGGCGAATGAACAGGTTCTGTTTTCGAGATGTGCCCCGGAGCGCAGAGGCGAGATTGTCTGCCTCGCGGGCTTGCCCGGGCGGCGGCATCGGATTCGCTTGGCGGACATTCCATGCCAATCGCCACCGACTCCCGCCGTTCCGCCGCCACATCCGGTCATTCCGGCCCCGCCGCCAATCCCTTTCTCGATCCCGCCTTTGCCATCCGCTGGTCGCAGCACCGGCCCGAACGGATCCCGCCCGCCATCGAGGCGGCGCTTGCCGACGCCCGGGCCGCCATCGACGCCATTGCCGCGCTCGACGCTGGCGGGCTCACATATAAAAACACCTTCCTCGCGCTCGAACGTGCCACCGAGCCGCTCCACTTCGCCTGGGGCAAGGTCACGCACCTGCAATCCGTCAGCGACTCGCCCGCGCTGCGCGAGGCGCACAACGCGATGCTCCCGAAAGTCTCCGCTTTCCTGGCCGGCATCCCGCTCAACAACGCCCTCTGGCAGCGGCTGAAGACCTTTGCCGCCTCGCCCGCCGCCGATGCGGTCGCCGGCGTGTATCGACGTTTTCTGGACGAAACGCTGGCCGATTTCCGCCAGGCCGGCGCCGACCTGCCCGACACCGGACGCGCCCGCATCGAACAGATCGAAAGCGAACTCGCCGGACTCACCCGGAAGTATTCGGAAAACGTGCTCGACGCCACCAACGCCTGGCAACTCGTGATCGAGGACGAATCGCGCCTCGCCGGCTTGCCCGCCCACGCCATCGCCGCCGCCCGCCAGTCCGCCCGCGACAAGGATCCCGGCAGCGACGGCGACGGCGACGGCGACGCCGACGGCCAGGGCGCGAAACCCGTCTGGCGATTCACGCTCCACGCGCCCTCGCAGGAGCCCGTGCTCACCCGCGCCGACGACGAAGCATTACGCCGCGAAGTCTGGACCGCCGCCAGCCAGGTCGGCGCGCAGGCCCCGCACGACAACACCGCGCTCGTGCAACGCATCCTCGCCCTGCGCGCCGAGAAAGCCCGGCTGCTGGGCAAGCCGCATTTTCCCGATCTCGTCCTCGAACGCCGCATGGCCGGCGGCGGCGCGGCGGCGCTCGCGTTTGTCGAGGACATGGAGCGGCGGGCGCGGGCGGCCTTCGTGCGCGAATGCGAGGAGCTGGAGCAATTCGCCGGTAAAACAGCGGGCGAGCGAAACGGCCGGGCCGGCCCGCTCGCGCCGTGGTCCGTTCCGTATTTCGCGGAAAAACTCCGCCAGCAGCGTTACGCATTCGATGACGAGGCGCTGCGTCCGTACTTCGAGGTCGGCCGCGTGATCGCCGGCCTGTTTGAACTGGCCTCGCGGGTGTTCGGCCTGCGGATCGCGGAGCGTGCGGACGGGGAGGTCGAGGTCTGGCACCCCGACGTGAAGTTTTACGACATGCACGACCGCGCTGGCCGGCATGTCGGCTCGTTCTACGCCGACTGGCATCCGCGCGAATCGAAGCGCGGCGGCGCGTGGATGGGCTACCTCGTTACCGGCGGCCCGCGCTCCGACGGCCCGCGCGCGCCGCATCTTGGCTACATCTGCGGCAACCTCACCCCGCCCGGCCCCGGTCGTCCGGCGCTGCTCACGCACCGCGAGGTCGAGACGATTTTCCACGAGTTCGGCCACCTGCTCCATCACCTTCTCGGCGAGGTGCCGGTGAAATCGCTCAACGGCGTCAACGTCGCCTGGGATTTTGTCGAGCTGCCTTCGCAAATCATGGAAAACTGGTGCTGGGAGCGCGAGAGCCTCGACCTCTTCGCGCGTCACCACGAGACGGATACGCCGATCCCCGGCGACCTTTTCGAAAAAATGATCGCCGCCC
Organism: Opitutaceae bacterium; assembly: GCA_031266495.1. The sequence continues at coordinate 429 of JAISAX010000249.1, read as the reverse complement.
GCAATTTCCGCTCCGCGTGCGCCACGATGCGCCAGATGCAGTTCGCGAAGATGGATCTCGTGCTCCACCTGCGCGCTGGCGATTTCACCGACGGCGATCTCGAAGCGAAGGCGCGCGCCGTCGTGGCCGACTGCATGATCCCCACCGAGCCGCCGTCGCCGACCATCGTGCGTCGCTTCGGCCACCTTTTCAGCGACCCGGTCGGTTACGCCGCCGGTTATTATTCCTACAAGTGGGCGGAGGTGCTGGATGCGGACGCGTTCACCCGTTTCCGTCGCGACGGGATTTTTTCCCCGGAGGTCGGCGCGCAGTTCGTCGAGCACATCCTGAGCAAGGGCAACTCCGAGCCGCCCGCCGACCTGTTCCGCAAGTTTATGGGCCGCGATCCCGACCCCGCGGCGCTGTTCGCACGCAACGGTCTGGCGAATG
>JAISAX010000214.1 GCA_031266495.1 Opitutaceae bacterium | reverse complement strand
CGCCCCTTCACCGTCGTGCGCGACATGCAGGTAGTCGCGCAGAAAAAATACCAGAGCAAGCTCTCCGAACTCGAAGCCCGCCTCAACGACGTGCAATCAAAACTCGGTCAGCTCATGGGCAAGACCACCGAAGGCAACCGCCTCGTCGCCACGCCCGAGATGCAGAAAGCTATCGAGGAATTCCAGAAGCAGGAGATCGAGATGCGCCGCGAACGCCGCGAAATCCGCCGCTCCCTTCGCGAAAACATCGACGCACTCGAATACAAACTCGCCGCCGTGAACCTCCTGTCAATCCCGGTTGCCATCGTCATCTGCGGCCTTCTCTTCTACCGTCACCGCCGGGGAGGAAAAAGCTGAACCTGCCCCTCCTCCCCTACGTCCCCTCTCTCCCATTCCTCTCACATCTCCCATCCGTTCTCTCCCGCCAGCCCGCCGGGCACCGCCAGCACTTTCGCCATGAAGCTCAAGACCCTCCTCCTTACCGTCCTGATACTCGCCGCCCTCTCCGGAGCCACCTGGTTTGCGACCCGTCCCCCCTCCCCCCCCCCGACACCCGAAGGCAACGGGAACATCGGCGCCCCCGTCGCTCCTGCGGCGAAAATCGCCGAAGCCACCCGGGTCAGGATCACCGACGACGGCAAGACCATCGAACTCGCCCGCCAACCCGACGGCGCTTGGCACGTCACCAGTTATTACGACCTGCCCGCCGACTTCCCCAAACTCACCCGACTCATTGCCGACCTCACCGGAGCGAAAATCGACCGCTTCGTTTCCGCCCGCCCCGAAGTCATCGACCGCCTCGAATTCAAAGGCACGCAAATCGCCATCTACGGCGCCCCCGCCCCCGACGCCGCCGCCGAAGCCGCGCCCCCCCTCTGGTCCCTCGACCTCGGCCGCACCGCCGAGACGGGCGGAGGCCGCTACATCCGCTACACCGGCGAAGACAAAGCCTACCTCGCCAGACTCAACATCTGGCTCGACACCGAACCGAAAAACTGGGCCGACAGCGCGCTCACCACGCTCAAGCCCGCCGACATCGCCAAGGCCGAATTCACCTTCCCCGAAGGCGACCCGCTCGCCGTCACGCGCAAGGACAAGGACGCGCCCTTCGACGCCGCGCCCGCCCGCGCCGGCCACACCGTCAAGGCCGACGCCATCACCACCCAGCTCAACAACCTCACCGGCCTGCGCCTGAGCAACACCGCCGAACCCGCTGCGCCCGATGCCGTCGAGGCCCGCAACCACGCCCGCACCGTCAAGCTCACGACCTTCGACAACCGCACGCTGACCATCGCGCTCGGCCGCCGCCCCGCCGAGCCCGCCAAACCGGCTGAGAAACCCGCGACGGACAAACAACCCGCCGACACGGCCAACCCCGCCGCCGCCGCCGGTTCGGGCGAGACCGCAGCCGCTGGCGAACAGGCCCCCCCCTCAACCGATGCGGACAAACCCGTCGGCACGCCAGCCGCCGCCGAACCGGGTCAGGAAGACACCGGCAAGCCCGCCGGCCCGGTTTACGTATTCATGACCGACACCAAGGCCGACGCGCCCGTCAACGCGCTCATGAAAAAGCGAGCGGTCGAGGTGTATGAATTCGTTTACACCAGCCTCCCCGCCAAAGCCGACGACCTCTTTGCACTGGAACCCTCGAAAGCGGCCACACCGACCTCCGAGCCCGCGACCCCGGATCAATAGCGGGATTTTTAATTTTCGATTCTCGATTCTCGATTAGGGAGCTGCCGCTCCCGTTGGTGCTTGGCACGGTAGCGCCTTCGATCGAGAATCGAAAATCGAAAATCTCTACGTCACCCGCGCCCAGAGCGCCTTCAGGTAACGGCTTTCCAGGCAATTCGAATACACCGGGTGATCCGTCCCCGGCCCGGTCTTCGCGAAAAATTGCAACCGCCGACCCAGCCGGTGCGCCGCCTTGATGACGTGCTGCTCGAACTCCGGCTCCTCCAGCAACCCCGAACACGAGCACGTCACGAACATCCCGCCCGGTTTCACGAGGCTGATGGCGAGCTGGTTCAGGTCCTCGTATTTCCGCCGGCCCTCGGCATTGCCGGGATTCTCGCGCGTGAAAATCAGCTTGGGCGGATCGAGCACTATAACATCCCACGCCTCGCCGTTTTGTTGCATCTGCCGCGCATACGCGAAGGCGTCCGCATGGACAAAACGGATACGCGCCTGGTTCAGGTTGGCGTTGCGCTTCGCCTGCGCGATGGCCGCCTCGTCGATATCGACGGCCGTCACCTCGCCCGCGCCGCCCGTCACCTTCGCGTTGATCGAAAACCCCGCCGTGTAGCAGCACAAGTCGAGCATCTGCGCGCCTGGTGTCACGAGCTGCGCAATCGCGCGGCGGTTGTCGCGCTGGTCGCAAAAAAAGCCGGTTTTGTGGCCCTCCGTGAAATCGACTTCGTAGCGGATGCCGTGCTCGCGGATTTTTACCAGACGCGGCGCGGCGGCATTGGTCTCGTTGAACCACGACGGCCTGATCCCCTCCAGGCTGCCCAGGTCGTGGTCGACATGGACGCGGGCGAACCGCGTGCCCGCCAGCACGTGCAACAACGGCAGCCACGCCGGCAACCGCCGCGCCATGCCGAAGGACGTGACTTCGCACAAAAGCGTCTCGCCGTAACGATCGACGATCAGCCCGCTCAATCCATCGCCGTCGGAATTGACGAGCCGGTAGGCATCGCTCGCCTCGTCGAGCCGGAACACCTCGCGACGCAACGCCACCGCGCGACGCAACGCCCATTCAAAATACCCCTCGCCCAGCTCCGCCTCCGCGCCGTGGGCGACCACGCGAAGCACGATCTTGGCGCGCGGATTGTAGAGCCCGGCGCCGAGTTTTTGGCCCGCCTTGTCGTAAACGGTAACCAGATCGCCCGGCCGCGCATCACGCGACACCTCGCCGAGGAGCCGCGGGAAAATCGCCGGCTGAAACGTGAAGTATTTGAGCTGCGCCCACGGGGAGGCGCGTTCGGCGGGCGGGATGGAAACGGGTGGCGCAGGCGGATATTCGGCAGACGGCATGGAAAGGAAAAACGTATCCACCGATGAAGCACATTCCGTCGCGATTGGTCGAACCAAAAAAAACGTCCGGGTTCTTCACAGGGGCAACTGAAGTTACGCGAACGACGTTGCAGGGGCGCACTTCACAGTAAAGTGCGCCCCTGCAACGTCGTCCCCGTGCTTCGCGCACCCGCCGGCTGACTTCTCCGCTGGCCGCCCGTCGCGTCAGTTGCCGTCGAGCGTATCGACGCCGCCACCGAGCTTCACCCACGCTCTGGCCGAATTCTCTCCGGGCAGCCAGACCGTCCGGACGAGGGCGGGCACAGGCGTCGGCGGATTTGATGCCGGTGCAATCGCGTAGTTGGCGCGGACGCCGAGCCAGCCGACTGTTTTGTTGATAGCCAC
>JAISAX010000174.1 GCA_031266495.1 Opitutaceae bacterium | reverse complement strand
CGGAGGCTGCTGTTTCAGCCGTCGGCGATGGAAGCGTACCTGCAGGCGTGCGGGGTGCTGATGAAGCACTTCAAGCCATTTGCGGAGAAAATCACGCAGAGCATCCGGGGAGCGGCGTGGGCGGCGGCGAAGGCGGCGGGGCGGCCGGTGTACTACCTAGGCAGTGCGCAGCAATCGAAGGAGGATGTTGTTTGATGAATTCGAGGTTCATCTGTTTTCGTTACGGATTGGTGTTCAAAAAAAAGGTGAGGAATGCAAAGAGAACCGAAATGTCGTTTGGGCCTCTGTGAACTCTGTGTCGGAGCTCCGTGGTCTCCGTGTCAAAAATGAACAGCTGATGTTACGCAGACGAGGATATTTTGATCGGTCCGGGGAGAGCACGCGTCTCGCGTGCTCTCCCCGGACCGGCTGCATGCGTAACATCAGTGAACAGGTTCTTTTTGTACGGTTCCTGAGGATCATCCATCCGCCAGCCGCCGGCTCGCGGACGCATCCACCGGCTTGCACGAGCGGTAGCCTTCGCCGTGCTCGGGCGGGATCGCCGAGAGAAAAGCATCGCGCCGGGCCGTATCCGGGAAATCGAGACCGATGAGCGCCCGCCCGATCCGTTCGCCCGATTGCCGGTAGTTGAAATAACAGATGCTCGCCTGGTCGCGGATCAGCCGCGCGAGAAACGCGTGCAGCGCGCCCGGCCGCTCGTAAAAGTCGAGCCGCAGAAACGCCGGGCACGTCAGCAGGTCGCCGCGCAGCGGAATGGCGCGGAAGGCCACGTCCACCGCTCCCGTCAGGTCCTCCCACTCGTAACCGCCCGCATCCAGCCTTCCCGGCAGCGCATCCAGCACCGCCGCGTCGTCCGCGCTCGCCGTGAACACCGGCCACGCCTCGTCGTTGCACTGCTTGCCATACTGGAAATCGGCCACGTTGACGCCGGCGAAGCACGTGTCGAGCAGCGCCAGCATCGAGCCGGGGCGCTCCGGGATGCGCACGCGGAAGGTCCGCGTCGTGTTGCGCGCCGCGCCCTCCGACTGCGCGATGAGGCCGAGCTGGAGAAAATCGATGTTGGCTCCGGAAACGATGATCAGGACGCGCTTGCCCGCGAGGGCGGCGCGGTTTTTCAGGACCGCCGCCAGCCCCATCGCGCCGGACGGCTCCGACACGCAGCGGAGCGTTTCCCAGAGGATGCGGATCGCCGCGCTCACCTCGGCGTTGGTCACCGTTTCCACGCGGTCGAGCGCCTCCCTGCAGATCAGGAACGGCAATTCGCCCGCCTTGCGCACCGCGGTGCCGTCGCAGAAGATGTCCACCTCGTCGATCGCCACCGGCTTGCCCGCCGCCAGCGCCGCCTTCATCGACGCCTGCCCCGCGCCCTCCACGCCGACGGTCCCGATGCCCGGCCAGAACGTCTTCAGCCAGCAGGCCGCCGCCGCCGCCAGCCCGCCGCCGCCGATCTGCAAGAACGCCGCATCGAACGGCCCATGTCCGGAAAGCACCACCTCGTCGGCCAGCGTCCCCTGCCCCGCCATCACGCGCAGATCGTCGTAAGCGTGCACGTACACCGCGCCGCTGCCCTGCTCGTCCTCGCGTGCGGCCGTCACGGCCTCGTCGTAGCTGTCGCCCGAAAGGATGATCTGCACGCAGTCGCCGCCGTGGTGGATAACAGCGTCCTGCTTCACGCGCGGCGTGGAGCGCGGCATGTAGATGCGGGCGCGGATGCCGAGCGTGCGCGCCGCCAGCGCGATGCCCTGCGCGTGGTTGCCGGCCGAGGCCGTGACCACCCCGCGCGCCACCTCCTCCGGCGTGAGCACGGCCATGCGGTTGCAGGCGCCGCGCCACTTGTAGGCCTTGACCGGGGAAAGGTCCTCGCGCTTCACCCAGATTTCCGGCCCCGGCGCGGAGCCCGGCAACACCAGCCGCTCCAGCGGCGTCGGCTGCCCGAAACGGTAAACCCGTTCGCGGGCAAAAAGGATTTCCTGGCGCAGTTGCCGGTCGAGAGGCAGGTTGTCGCTTCGCATGAAGCGGGCATCCAGCCACCCGCGCCCGCCCGGAGCAATCCTGGCCTGCGCCGCCTCCGGAAAAAGTACCGGGAAACGGGCAGGAAAACGGGTAGGGAAAAACCTTGCCTTTTTCCGCCGCCACCCCGTCCCGCCATTCGCCATCCCGCCTCGCCGAATCAAAAAACACGGCAAACCACTGCCATAATCGGAGCTTCCGCGATCCCGGCCAATCCCCCCTTTTCTTCTTCGCCAAAAGACCCACCCTGAATCCTCCTGAACCCTCTCTCGCCGGGATCTCCGGTCCCTCTCTTTCACCACACGCCACACTCGCAAACCTGTTCTTCAATTTGCCAATGACCTACATCATCAAGGACGCCGGAAAACGCCAGATCCCCTTCGACCGCGAACGCATCACCCGCTACCTGGGCCAGATCCACGCGGAATTTTCGCAACTCGATCTCGAGGATTACCGGACCAAACTCTTCACCTTCATCGAAAGCCGGGAAACCTTTGCCGCCGACGACCTGGTCGATGCCATGATCCGCGAGGCCGAGTCCCGCACCGATGTGCACCTCTCGCAATGGGAGATGTTCGCCGCCCGCCTCTACCTCAACAAGCTCTACAAGAAAGCCAGCAAGAACCGGTTTTACGACGCCGACGATCGCTACGGCTCCTACGTCGGTCTCTAGGAAAGCCTCGCCGACCGCGGCATCTACTCCGGCGACATCCTTCGCAGCTACTCGAAGGATGAACTCGTCGCCGCCGGCAAACTCGTCGCCCCCGAAAAGGACAAGCTCTTCACCTACACCGGCCTCTACCTGCTCGCCTCCCGCTACCTCGCCACCGGCGAGACCGGCGCCGTTTACGAACTCCCCCAGGAACGCTGGCTCACCATCGCCCTCTTCCTCATGCAGAACGAGCCCCGCGCCACGCGCATGACGCTCGTCCGCGAAGCCTACTGGGCGCTCTCCAACCTCTACATGACGGTGGCCACGCCCACGCTCGCCAACGCCGGCAAACGCGGCGGCCAGCTCTCCAGTTGCTTCATCGACACCGTGGACGACAGCCTGCAAGGCATCTACGACAGCAACACCGACGCCGCCCGCGTCAGCAAACACGGCGGCGGCGTCGGCGCCTACCTCGGCTACGTCCGCTCCAGCGGTTCCACCATCCGCGGCGTCTCCCGCGCCAGCGGCGGCGTCATCCCCTGGATCAAGCAGCTCAACAACACCGTCGTCAGCGTCGATCAGCTCGGCCAGTGCAAGGGCGCCATCGCCGTCTACCTCGACGTCTTCCACAAGGATATCGAAGGCTTCCTCGACCTCCGCCTCAACAACGGCGACCAGCGCCTCCGCGCCCACGACATCTTCACCTCCGTCTGCATCCCCGACATCTTCATGGAAGCCGTCGAGCGCCGCGGCGACTGATACCTCTTCGACCCGCACGAGGTTTACGAAAAGAAGGGCTGGTACTTGCAGGACTACTACGACGAACAGCGCGGCTCCGGCACCTTCCGCGAAAAATACCGGGAACTCGTTTCCGACGAGACCGTGAGCAAAAAAATTGTCAAGGCCATCGACATCGCCAAGCGCGTCATGGTCAGCCAGCTCGAGACCGGCACCCCGTTCATGTTCTATCGCGACGAGGTCAACCGCATGAACCCCAACAAACACCAGGGCATGGTGTACTCCAGCAACCTCTGCACCGAGATCCTGCAAAACGTGAGCCCCACCCGCATGATCCAGGAGATGATCAGCGGCGACCAGATCGTGATCACCAAAAAGGCCGGCGACTTCGTCGTCTGTAACCTCTCCTCCATCAACCTCGCCCGCGCCGTCATGGCCGACGAGCAGACCAAAAACACCGAACTGATCGCCGAGAAAAGCACCCTCGCCCGCCTCGTCGACATCCAGGTGCGCATGCTCGACAACGTCATCGACCTCAACCAGCTCCCCGTTCCCCAGGCCACCATCACCAACCGCAAATACCGCGCCATCGGCCTCGGCACCTTCGGCTGGCACCACCTCCTCGCGCTCAAGGGCATCGCATGGGACACGCCCGCGGCCGAAGCCTTCGCCGACACCCTGTACGAGGAAATCAACTACCTCGCCATCCAGGCCAGCCACGCCCTTGCGAAGGAAAAGGGCGCGTATCCCGTTTGCCTTCGCCGTCGAACACAGGCAACGCCGTGCTGTGCCAGCGCAGCAAAACTTCCGCTTCATGCCCAAGCACATGCCTGATCTGTCCGGCCTTGCAAAAATTGCGGTCCCCCGGAAT
>JAISAX010000272.1 GCA_031266495.1 Opitutaceae bacterium | reverse complement strand
AGAGCGATCCAGCGTCGCTGACTCGGTCATTTACCTCGGTAAACTCCCTCGCCAGCTCCTTGGCTCGCTCTTCAATCCCCGCGCATCTTCGCTCTGTTTATTTCCTTACGGTTCCTAATCCCGAACCCGGATTCATGACAGCGTCCAGACTGGTTTGGCGGGATCGGGATTAGCGAAGATTAGCGGTCCCCCCTCTCCCTCTGTTGAGATCACTTCCGGTTGCGCCATGTGCTGGAGGACTCCTGACCGGATGGTTGACGGCGCGACGGGATATGGCGCATCATGCGCCCCGGACAATGAAAGGTCTTCCCACATGGCACCCGGCATACGTCGCCTTTATCCAGGAATCCCGCCGCAGACAGCGGCCAATTTCCCTGGAGGTCGCACGCGTGCAACCGGCGGCTGTCCTGGCCGGGAGCAGCAAATCAAGGAACTTGAAGCGTGGCTGCCTGGCTCGTCGTTTCGCATCCCCAAACACATTCTCGAATCCGTCTTTGTAGGTTCCGGGGCGGAGCATTCGACCTACTTCGACGCGGAAGACCATGTGGCGGTGAAAGTGACTTTCGATGGTCGCTTCGGACATTGTCTTCGGGATGAAGGTGCTATTGCCACACCGCTTGATTATCTGGAGCGGCTGGCACTCCGGAACCGGGATTCCGGGACCGTTTATTGGCGGCCCCGGTCTGGCGGGCGCAGTAAGTATGCCGAAACGTCGCTATTGCCGCCGCTGGAGCGTGATGCCTGTGACCGAGGCGGGAGGAAATTCGTGGCGCAGCGAGCCATCCGCCGTAAGCGCCGCCTCGCCGTGCTTTTCCTTCGCCGCGACGATGGAAAGCAGGTCGTCGGTCAGTTCCGCGTAGGAGGCGGTCGCCGCGGCGAACCCTTTCGGCGAAATCACGGCGGGGATTTTCCGGTCGAGGCTTTTGTTGAACACGATCAGGCGCAGGGTACGACCGTCTTCCGAAATTGACGCGGTTGTCGTTAAAAGCGGATACGCCGGGAAGGATTCGCGGGCGTGGGCCTCTATACGCAGGTTGCGCATTTCCAGGCGCCCGGTGAAGGCTTTGCCCGTCTCGAAACGGGCAATGACCTGCACTTCGCTCGCATCGGCCAAGCCGTTATAAACGTTGCTGACCGAAATCCATCCGCCGGTGCTTCGCTCCGCGCCGGTGATGGCGACGGCGGAGGCGGTGGCGTCCCAGCCGCGTCCGTCCGCCAGCCCGAGCCCGAACGTGCCGAAGGAGGCGGGCGCGGTGCGGTCCTTGCTTTCCATGCGCGCTTCAAACGAGACGTGCCAGGCGACACCCCGCGCCTGGGCTGACGGCGGGGTGGGGAGTCGGAACAAGTTGGGATAGGCGTCGCCCGCATGGTGATCGAATTCGACAACAAGGCCCTGCTGATCGGGTGCTGCGGTGATGGTGTAGGCGGTACCGGCAACAGGCGCGGCGGGGAAACGGGCAGGGAGGTGTATTTTCCCCAAAGACTCTCCAAGGCGGCGCTCGGTGCCTTGCCCGAAGGCACGGGCCAGCCCGCCCGCGATCCCTGGGAACTCTCCGAGCGGGACATGATTTTCGGTGGTCAGCAGAGTTGGCCCCAGATTCTGGCCGAAAAGCCGGAAAACGGGGAAAGCGGCCCGCTCATGGATCGTTTTCCCTCCGTTTTCGGTCTGGAGCATCCCCCACCAGCCATTGATGAAGTGCCAGTAGTTGGCCATAACAACACCGCTGTCCGGCTCCAGGCAGGAGCGCATGAAGTCCACCGAAAAGAGCGCCGCCGCAAAGCTGAACCGATAGGGCACGGGGTTGGTTACGCGGGGTGCCGACACGTTATACTCGGTGACCGCCAGGGGAAGGTCTCTGCCGGAAGCCGCAAGGACGGCTTCGCGGTATTCTCGCAGACGATACCGAAGCTGGTCGGGGGCCGCCAGGACGGAGTGGTTCACCGCCCGCGCCTGCGCCCCAGGAATCTCGCCGGGGATTTTCGGTGCGTAGAAGTGAACGATGATGAAGTCGGAAAAGGGCGCGGCATCGCGATACACCGCCTGGTTCCACTCGCATTCCACGTTGGTGCCATCGCCGGGGACAGTGGTCGTGCCAAGTTTGATGGAGGGGTCAACCGCGCGCATTTTGTCGGCGTATTCACTAGCCCACGATACGTATTCGGCGGGGGTCCATTTGCGGAATGGCTTCATCTGGTGGGTGCCGTGGTCGGTCTCGTTGCCTAGCTCGAACCATTTGACTCCGTAGGGTTCCGGGTTTCCCCAGGCGGCGCGCTTCATGGCCCAGGGGTGCTCGGGGGTGGCGGGGGCGTTGAGGTATTCCACCAGTTCGGCCGCCTCCTCGGCGGTGCCGTAATAGTCGCTCACGGTGAATACAGGCTCGGCGTCGAGTTCGCGGCACAATTTTATCCACTCGTCGATGCCGAACTGGAAATCGGGCCGCGACTCCAGAGGGCCGACCGCCGCCTTCCAGTTGAAATTATGGACGAGGCAGCCGCCGGGGTAGCGCAGCGCGCCCATTCCGATGGCCTTGGCCTGTTCGACCACGACGGCGACGGAGGAGCGGTTTTGCGGGTTCCAGAAGCCCTGGCCGTCGTTGGACGGGGAGTGGCGCGTCCCGAAGATCCCTGCGCTGTCGGCGGCCTCGATGTTGTGACCGAGGATGAGGCGGTTGACGGGGCGTCCGGGTTGGTCGGCCCGGATGACGATGCGGGCATCGGTCTCCGGATTTATTTCGGCTCCCGTCACGGCAGGCGCCCACAGGCTTCCGGCCAGCAACGGCAGGACTGTCAGGGATGATTTCAGCGTTATGGTCTGTATGGTTTTTGCAGGCATGGGAATTGAGGGGCGGGGCAAGCAACGTTTGCTCTGCCGCTTGTGGACAACAGGTATTTATAAGTGATCGTGAACCGGGACGGGGTTGCCGATGCCCGGTTGGTCGGAGCGTTTTTTTGCTCAGTCGAGTTTCCAGCAGGTTTCGTCGCCCAGTCGGCTCTCTTTTTCGGCGCTGACATGGCCGTCGAGCCAAAGGGTATTGGCGACATCGCCGGGATGGCGGTAATCAGGCGTGGGCCAGCCGCTTGATGCATTCCACATTACAAACGGCCGCCATTTGTTGCCATCCTGAAGCGTGCTCTCGGTGATAAACACCGTCCGGGAAGCATGGGTCGCCTGGCCGAGTGTCTTCCAGCCCTTGGCCCATGAGCCTCCCGGCCAGGACAAATACTCCAACTTGAGTGAGTAACCCCACTGGTCCTGGCGCTCCGGGCAGAAAAAGATGGAGGGAATGACCGCAAGCGAAGCGAAGGCGGTATCCGAAGCCGAGGGATTTTGCCAACCTGTGTAGGGAGCAAGAATACCCACAAAGGTATAAAGCGACAGGGGATCGGAGTTATCAGTGGGATAAAAACCCGGGGTAATCCGGTCTTTGTTCTCCGCAGCGTAGGCCTGGGACGCCACGCCGATCTGGCGCAGGCTGGAAAGGCATTTGGTAGTGCGGGCGCTGGCGCGGACGCGTCCGGTGACGGGGATGATGATCGCCGCGAGGATGCCAATGATGGCAATGACGGTGAGCAGCTCGATCAGGGTGAACGCTTGAGCCACTGGTTTTTGGATACGATTTTGGCGGAGGTGTGTCATTTTATGAGGAGGGGGGGCTCCGGCATTTCGGGCAAGGGGAGCAGGAATGCCGGAACAGGGGTTGTGGTTGGCGCGATTACTTGTAACGCAGGCAGGCAACCGCGGCGAGCCCGGCGGCGCCGAGCAGCAACGCGATGCTCGCCGGTTCGGGAACCTGGGACACGATGGTCCCGTCTATCTGGACCCCATTGTATTTCACGGCGGCGCTGTTCCAGCCAGTCGGTGCTCCCGTGCCCTCACGCATGTTCAGGTAGGTGGCGCCAACCCCGGTGGGGAGCAACGTGGTATTGTTGGTGGCGGCTGCCCCCCAGTAGATCGTGGTCGAGGCCGAATCGCTATTGGTGACAACCAGGGCATAGGAGGTGGCCGCCGACAGGGAAACGCTGCCCGATGCGGTGAAGACGATGTTTTGCCAAGAGCCACTCGGTGTAGTAATGGCAGGAGTGACAAACGTCGCATACCGGGATTCCAACGTGCCACTGGACGAGATTGTCCAGATCGTCACGGTGGGCACCGCCGTGCTGTTGCTGGTGTTTACGACCAGATGCAAGGTGATGCTCTGGATGTCCAACGCGTTGTCGCCAACGGTAAAGCAGATGGCTTTGCCGAAGCCCGATGAGCCTCCCGTAATCGAGCTGTTTGATACTTCCATCTCCGCCGGGGATGCGGCGAGCGAGTAATTGCCGAACAGCACGTCGGCCTTGGCGACGGCGCTCATCGCAGGTAACAGCAGCAGAATCCGGAGCATGGTGGATATGCGCGTGAGTTTTGGGAATAGGCGGTCTGATTTTATGGTGCGTGTGGAGGGCTTCATAACAATGGATGGTGATGTTTTCGGTGTTGTTGCCCTTGGGATCCCAAGGGAAGGCGGATGAAAAAGGCGCGGAATCAGGTTGACTTGCGCGTCACCAGTTCGCCGCGGACCTGGTTTTCCAGCGGGACGGCGGCGGGGCCGTCCTTGAGGAGGCGGGCGAGGACGGCAAACGCTGTCGCCCCCATGTTCTCAAAGGGCACGCGGTAGGTCGTCAGCGGCAGTTCTCCTTCGCTGGTTGCCAGCATCAGATCCTCCATGCCGGTGATTTTCAGTTTTTTCGGGATCGCGATGCGACGGGTGGCGGCCACGCGGGCAAGACCGCGGGCAAGGAAATCGTTCACACACACCACGCCGTCCACCGTCGAGGAAGCATCCCCGGTGCCGCAACGGTCGAGGTAGCGGTCGGCCAAATGTGCGGACTCGGCCAACGGATCCTTGAAATCCGGATTCATCGCGGTTTCCAGCATCACATGCTCGTCGCGGACCGGCAGGCCGGCCTCCTCCAGCGCGGCGCGGTATCCGAGATAACGATCACGCACCGACGGGACGCGGGCGTAGTTGGCGAAAAATCCGATCCGCTTCGCGCCGCGTTCCAGCAGGTGCCGCGTCATGGTGTAACCGGCATGGTATCCGTCGAGAATCACGGACGGTTTTTCCAGCCCGAGCAGGTTGACCTCGGCGAGCACGACCGGGAATTTCACGTCGAGCAACGCCTGCGAAAACCTCACCTGCTCCCCGGACGATAAAAGCAATGGATACACAACGGCTCCACGCACATCAAACTCCGAGAGGCGCGACACAAACTCGATCTCCTTGCGAAAATCCGCGCCCGAACTGAGCAGCACTACGCGTCTCCCGGCCTCCTGCGAGGCGTCCTGAAAGCCCTTCACCGTGCGCCAGATGCCTTCGTGTTTTTCGCTCGGGTAAATGAAGGCGAAGGCATCGAGTTCCACCGGCGCGGCGACGTCCTGCCTCTGTATCGTGTTTTTTATGACACGGGTGCCGGCGCGCTTGCGGCGCTCGACCAGTCCCTCGTGCGCCAGGCGGGCGATGGCCTTGCCGATCGTGGTGCGGCTGCAACCGAACGCTTCCGTCAACTCCATCTCGGAAGGGATCGTCGTCCCGATCGCCCAGGCACCGCCGAGAATCTTGTCCTCAAAAATCCGGTACACGCTTTCGAGCTTGGAGCCGGACGGATCGGATTGGGTGCTGACGGGATTCATTTGTCATACATAGCTGGAATAAAAATTCCATTGGCCAGAAAAAAATGCACATTCCCCGAAAATTTTCCGGTTCGTCGATGTTTTCAATGGAAACGGAGGGGGGGGGGGGGAGAGCGGGAGAGGGGACGATATTGGCCATTGGCGCGGGAGCGCCGGGGCCCGCCGGCAGCGTGACCGCCCCCGCGGGGTGGGCGGCCCTGGTAACTG
>JAISAX010000162.1 GCA_031266495.1 Opitutaceae bacterium | reverse complement strand
TCTGAGAAAATTCACTACAGGGGAACAAAAGCACGGAGGCAATCTCTGCAAAGCCGCCAGGTTATTGTGCTCCAACCTTGCCGGAGGACAGCACTCTGCGCCCCAAACGGGGGGGGGGGCGGGGGGGGGGGGCCGCCCCCCCCCCGTGTGTGGCGCAGAGTGCTGTCCTCCGGCAAGGATGGAGCACAATAACCTGGCGGCTTTGCAGAGATTGCCTCCGTGCTTTTGTTCCCCTGTAGTGAATATTCTCAGACATGGCTGAAAAACAACTCGCGCAGATAACGGGTGCTGGCGGTGGCGTCGCCAGCAGCAATGAGTTTCCCGAGATCGTCGCGGCGGGCGTCGGTGAGGAGGGCTTCGAGGTCGCGCAGGAAGGCGCCGCTTTCACGGACGGCGGCGGTACCGTCCTCGCGATAGGGTATTGATCCATCGAATACCAGCCGGCGTAGCTGATCTCGCGAAGCCAGTGAAGGAGTTCGAGGTATTCGACAACATGCACGGAGCCGACGATCATGTCGTCATCCCACGAACGGTAGTTGTCATTAAAGTGCATATGGAACAGTTTTTTCCCGTAATGCTGGAGCATGACGGCGGACTCGGCGACGTTTTCGCCCGCCATGAAGGCGTGGCCGACATCGATGCACACGCCGACGTTTTCCAGACCGGTCTCGTTGGCCATGAGGAGCGTATCGGCGGCGCGCGCGTGGAAGGAGAAATTGCGCGGTTCCCTGGGTTTGTATTCGAGCGCGTAGCGGAGATCGGGAAACTCGCTGGCGATGGCGCGGATGTTTTCCGTGAGGTGGGCGCGTTGGGTACGGTAGTCGGCGGTCAGCGGATAATCGTAACCGTCCTGCCCGAGCCAGAGGTTGATGAGCGGGCAGCCGATTTGCCGGGCGATGCGGGAGACTGTGCGACACTCTTCGAGCGCCTGACGTCGGGTGTCGGCAGATTTGGCCGAGAGGCTGCCGAGGCCCCAGCGTTTTTGCGAAAACAGGTCGGGGATAATGGATACGCAGGTAAGAGCGGCATCGTCGAGGCGGGCTTTGATTTCGTTGGTGTTGGTTTCGGTGATGTCCCACGAGCCGACGAGTTCGATGCCTTCGATGTCGGGAATGGCGGTGGCCTGGCGGATCATTTCATGCTTGGGCGGCACATCCTTGTAGCCGGTGGGCAGGAAATGGTCGCAAGTATTACCGAGATTGCCGAGGATGAGGGAGTAGCGATTTTTCATGGTCGGTGTTTGAATGAAGGTTGGTTGACGGGATCGTTTGCACTGGCGTCATAGTGCAACGCAATAATAAGTAATTACTCAAGCAATTACTATTGACTCTCGCAATTTTTATCCACTTGAACAGGGGTGGCGTCTGAAAATACATCCGGGACGCCTCCCTTTATGAGCATACATTTCACCGACTGGCTGGTTCTTGTGGTTTATTTTTCCGCGACCGTATTTATGGGCTTGAGCTTTTCCAAACGGAGCAAGCGGGGCACGGACGCCTATTTTCTGGGAGGCAGGTCGTTTCCCGGTTGGGCCATTGGCATCAGCCTGATCGGGTCGATGATCAGTTCGGTGACGTTCATCGCGTATCCGGCTGATTCGTTCAAAACGGCGTGGGTGCGGTTTTTGCCGAATCTGGCATTTCCCTTGGTGGTGCTGGTCTCGGCGTGGTTGTTCATACCGTTTTTCCGGCGCGGCACCCTTTCATCCGCCTACGAGTATTTGTCCGTCCGTTTCGGGGCGGGTATCTCGGTTTACGCGGCTCTTGTTTTTCTCTTGGCCAACATGTTCCGGATTGCGACCATCACGTATCTGGCGGCAATGTTGCTTTCCGCGGTGGTGGGGATTCCGGTGGGTTGGAGCATCTTGTTGGCTGGCGGCATCACGGGCATCTATGTGGTGAAAGGCGGCATTGAGGCGGCCATCTGGACGGAGGTTATGCAGACGGTTGTGTTGCTTTGCGGGGCGGCGCTTTGCATCGGTTTTGTGATATGGCTCGTGCCGGGCGGACTGGCGCAGATTGTTTTGGAAGCGTGGCAGGCGGGGAAGTTTTCCTTTGCGGACTTGAACGCGACGACGGGGAAACTGGAGACCACGAGCTTCGGCTTTTCATTGACCGGGAAGACCGGGCCGATGCTCGTGCTGGTCGGATTTGTGCAATACCTGGGAGGCAAGCTTGACCAGATTACCGTGCAGCGGTGGTGTGCGGCGAAATCCGCGCGGGAGGCGGGCAAGTCAATGGTGGTTTTGGGGGTGGCGAGTGTGCCGATCTGGGCGTTATTCATGTTCCTCGGCACCTGCCTGTGGGTGTATTTTCGGCATTTTCCGACGGCGGTGTCGGAGGCGGTTCTGTCCGGTGCGGGCAAGGCGGAGGAGATTTTGCCGCACTTTATTGTGACGGTGTTGCCGGCGGGCGTGGCGGGGCTGGTGATCGCGGCTGCGCTGGCGGCGGCGATGTCCACGCTCGCCGGGTGCATCAATGCGGTAAGCATGGTGTGGGTGCGCGACTTGTACCAGCCGCATTTGGTCAAGGGCCGCGACGACAAGCATTACTTGCGGGTTGGTTTCGTCGCATCGATTGCCGCCGCGGGATTGATGATGGGGGGAGCCTGGTTATTCTACAAATCCGACTCCAAGACGTTTGCGGACCTGGCGCTCATTCTCAGCGCGCTGATGGGTGGCGGTATTCCGGGGGCGTTTCTTCTCGGCATGTTGACGCGTATTGCCGACTTGCGGGCGGTTGTCGTGGGACTTGTCGCCAACGCTGTGTTCACCGCCTGGGCGCTCTCCATGCAGTTCGGCTTCGCTTCCGCGATTTTCGATGTCTATTATACAGCGATTTTCGGCAACGTCATCACCTTCGGCACCGGGTATCTCTCGGCCAGATTGCGCAGGGTGCGGTCTGACCGAAACCTTACGAATCTGACGGTGTGGGACCAGTCCAGGGATAAACTCGTGTAGAGGCCGGAAGGTCCGTCCCCCTCTCCCCCTTTTTTTTCCCCTCTCCCGGAATCAAGGTGCTGGGGAGTTATGGTTGTGCGACAAATGGCTCGATGTGCACCCGTATCCTGCGTTTTTCCTTCGGGTGACGGATGTGCCAGATCAGAGTCTCCACCATCTGCTCGCCAAACGCTTCCGGCGCGATGTCGATGCTGGCCGGGCGGGGATCCAGACCGGCCAGCCAGGAGGGTTCGTTGCCGAAACTGATAACTTCCAGATCGCCGCCGAGGTTTATCTGCCGACGCTTGAGCAGCGGATAGACGTGAGAGGTGATGGAATCGTCGGGGATGAACAGCCCGTCAGGGAACTGCGGCAGCGCGAGCAGTTCTTCCACGAGGGGTTCCAGCAATTCGATAAAGCGCCGGAAGGCATCGGACGTTGGTTCGGGCATCGGATTTTTCCCGTCTCCGATTCTTGTCACTTCGCAGCCTTGCAGCTTGGCCCTGAGCTCAAAGGCATGCAGGCGGTTCTCCATCACCTGGTGGCGAAACGGATACAAGCTGGCCAGCGTCCGTCGGCCGCGCTCGATGAGGTATTGCGCCGCAAGTTGCCCGGATTCGTCGTTGCCCTGCATCACCTGGCCGGCGGGCAATTTCGCGTGGGAGGCGGCCCACACCAGCGGAATGCCTTCGAGATGGCAGGCGATTTCTTCCGAAAGCTCATGGCCGTAAACGAGCACGCCGACAACCCGCCTTTCGCGCACACAGGGAGGCACCAGATCGAGGCTGTTGCCAAAACCGAGCACCACATCCAGCCCGTGGAAGCGGGCGTTGCGGGCAATTCCCATCATCTGGCGTGCAAAAAGATCGGTGGCAAAAAGACAGGCGTCCCCCGTTTGCAGGATGCAGACTGTGCCCGGTCGTCCGCCGTCCTGTTCGCGGGAATCCGCTCCGCCCTTGCGACCTCGTTTGCGCACCGGCTTGCCCAGCCTGGCGACAATCTCGTCAATCTCCTTGCGCTTGGCCGGCGATACGCCGGGAAGCCCATGCAATGCACGTGAAACGGTTGCGGTTGAAACGTTTGCGGCTTGCGCAATTTCACTGAGTAAAATTGAACTCATTTTTGCAGGCTTTATTGCGTCTAATCTTTTTAATGGAGCTGTAAGTGCAACATGGAAATGCGGTTTCGCCAAGGAGCCATTTGCCGCAGGGTTTTTCTGTTCACAATAGCAGGCTTGATTTATGGCTTGAAAAGCAATTTTTAGAGTAATTAATCAGGAAATTACTCTTGACGACATTACTCCCAATGACCTTCGCTGCCGGAGACCACTCCAGATGATCACGCCTCCCCAGTCATCACCCGCCGCATCTCTTCCATCGACCGAAGACGATGCCTGCCCGCTGGAAATCGCAGTCCCCCTCTGCGAGGGTGCGGCCAATCCGTTGGGACTGGAGCGACGCCAACCGCGTTTTTGTTGGAAATTGCTCTCCGCCAAACGCGACCAACACCAAAGCGCGTGGCAAATTCTCGCGGCCTCGGACGAACGCCTCCTGCTCCCCGGCAAAGCGGACTTGTGGGATTCGGGCAAAGTATCCGGTCCCGAAGGACGGCGCACGACCGCCATCCCCTACAACGGTTCGGTTGCCCTGCGTTCCCGCCAACGCTGCCACTGGTGCGTCCGCGTCTGGGATCGGGACGACATTCCGTCCGCGTTCAGCGCACCGCAACATTGGGAGATGGCGTTGCTGGACCCCGCCGACTGGCGGGCGGAGTGGATTGGCTATCCCGCCGGTTGCACCGGACGCGCGCTGTATTTCCGGCACGTGTTTGAGATTCGGGAACAAAAAGCCGTGCGCCAGGCCCGCGCTTACATCGTCGGCCTCGGCTATCACGAGTTGCGCCTCAACGGCCAGAAAGTCGGCGACCATGTCCTCGACCCAGGCTGGACGGACTACGCGAAACGCATCCTCTACGTCACGCACGACATCACCGCGCACCTGCAAACGGGACAGAACGCCGTCGGCGTCATCGTCGGCCACGGTTGGTTCGGCGCGCCGATTCTCCGATTGCAACTGGAAGTGACCTACACCGATGGCGGCACGGAGATCATTTGCTCGCAAGGCCAGTCCAACGCGCCCCGCCTCTGGTTTGTCAACGCAGGCCCGCTTCTGTCCGACAGCATTTACGACGGCGAAGCCTACGACGCCCGTCTTGAATGCGACGGGTGGGACCAACCCTCCCCCCTCCCCCCCCCCTCCTGTCGTGATGAGTTTTGGGATACCGCCGTCCCTGTTTCTCCGCCCGCCGGCCGGCTTGTGGCCCAGACCAACGAACCCATAAAAATCGTGGAAACATTTTCGCCCATCGCGATGCGCGAACCGCAAACCGGCGTGTTTGTTTTTGACGCGGGCCGTAACCTGGCCGGTTGGGCGCGTTTGCGCGTCGAAGGTCCGCGAGGCGCGCGCATCACGCTCCGTTTCGCTGAAAATCTGCATCCGGACGACGGCACGGTTGACCAACGCGCCTTGCGCAAGGCCGCCGCGACCGACACCTGCATTTTGCGCGGTGGCGGAAAACCGGAGCAATGGGAGCCGCGTTTTACGTATCATGGTTTTCGCTACGTGCAGGTTGAGGGACTCCCGCGCAGCCAGGCCGGTCTCCACACGCTGGACATCCGCGTCGTGCGCTCGGCTGTGCCGCGCAACGGCTCCTTCACCTGCGGGAACGACCTGCTCAACCGCATCCAGACCGCCGTGGTCAACACCGAGGCCAGCAACCTGCACAGTGTCCCCACCGACTGCCCGCAGCGCAACGAACGCATGGGCTGGCTCAACGACATGACCGTGCGCGCCGAGCAGGCGCTCTACAACTTCCGCCTCGACCGCTTTTACGAAAAATGGCTGGAGGACATTGCCGACACGCAGTCGGAGGACGGCGCCATCACCGACACCGCGCCCTTCAAGTGGGGCAAGCGTCCCGCCGACCCTGTGTGCGTGAGTTACCTCCTGCTCGCCGGGTTGTGCCACGCGCACTACAACGACATCGAATTCGTCCGCCGCCACTACGCCGGCTTTGAACGCTGGACAAATTACCTGCTCTCCCGCGCGGACAATTTTGTCGTCAACTACAGCAGTTGGGGCGACTGGGCGCCGCCCGGGAACTTTGCCGTGGCGGGCAGCGACGGAGGCGGGGCGATTGCCGCCAACACGCCGGGTCCGCTCATGTCCACCGGCTTCCTCTTTTATCATACCACGCTTCTTGCCCGCATGGCACGCCTGCTCGGGCATCCGGCGGCGGAGATCGCGCATTGGGAAAACATCGCCCGGCACGTGGCCTCCGCATTCAATAAAAAATTCCGGGACGAAACCGCCGGCGGTTACGGCACCAACAATCAGGCCTGCAACGCCCTCGCGCTCTTCCTCGGCCTGGCCTCGCCAGCACACACGCCCCGCGTCGTGGCCAATCTGGTTGCCGACATCGAACGTCACGACGGCCACCTTACCACCGGCAATCTCTGCACCAAATACCTGTTCGAAGTGCTCTCCGATCATGGTCACGTGGATATCGCCTTCCGGCTGGCCACGCAAACGACGTATCCGGGTTGGGGATATATGCTGGAGAATGGAGCCACTACGTTGTGGGAACGCTGGGAACACCTGACCGGCGCGTCGATGAATTCACACAACCACCCCATGCACGGTTCCGTCAGCAGTTGGTTCTACAAATATCTCGCCGGCATTCGCCTTGAACCGGGAGGAGCCGGTTTCGTCCGCATCGTGATTCACCCGCATTTCCCGCGACAACTCGACTGGGTCGAGGCATCGTGTGACTCCCCGCATGGACGGATCGAAAGCGCCTGGACGAAACAAAACGCCCGCCTCTCGCTCCGCCTTGCCATTCCCGTGAACGCCAACGCTGTCGTCCATCTGCCCGCCGCGAACGCCGGCCTCATTCAGGAAAATGGCATTCCCATTACAACAATCCCCGACATCCGGAAAATCACCGCGAACGCCGGACTCGTCTCCTTTGAAATCGGTTCGGGTAACTACCGCCTTGAAATCGCCTCCTCCTGAAATCCTCCCCCCCCTCCCCCCCGCTTCCCATGAAAAACGCAATCCTCGCTTCTCTCCTTTTCCCCTTTTGCGCAATCGCCGCGCCTGCCGGCACTGAGCCGGATTCGCCAATCCGCTGGACGCAGCCCGCTGACTTTGACCCCGCGAAACCGAACCTCGGCCTGCCCGTGTTGCGCGGCGCGAAACACTCGCTCTTTTACACGCCGGAACCCTCCCGCGCCGACCCGGCGGACGGCGGCGGCGGCGCCTACGAAAGCCTCCTTCACGGCACCTACAACCACCACCAGCAGTTCCTGCTGAACGGCGACAAACTCGTCGTTTACTGGACGAATCACGTGGGCGACGAGAATGGTCCGGGGCAACGCATCCTCGCAAAAACCGCCGCCATCACGAGCGACGGCTCGCTCGCCTCGGGCCGCGACGAAACCCTCTGCGAACTCGCCTCGCCCGTCATGCCCGCCAAACGCCGCCGCGCCGACAACGCGGGCGACACCCTCGACGGCGCGGCAACCGTCGGCACGTTCCTGCTTTCCCCCGACGGAAGAATGTTCCTGCGCGGGCAGATTTTCGCCTGCGACGGCTGGACCGACGACATGCGTTTTCACAACAGCCACCTGAGCGCGCCCGTCCCCCCCGAACACTATCGCAGCGGCCTGGACAAAAAATCCGGCTTCCGCTGGGACATCTATTGGGCGCTCGGGCGCTTCGTGCGCGAGTTCGCTTTCGTTGACGGAAAACTCGCGCCGGTCTCGCCCGTTTTCATCCTGGGCAATCCCCTTCCCCGCACGCTCGAAGTCACGCCGGGCCTTGTCAAAAAACTCGCCCCGCTCAACCCGCCCTGGCGCGACGCGCAACCGCTCGCCGGCGCGCCGCAGACGTTTCGCGATGATTTCGCGGCGGCGGCGACTCGCGAACGCGAATCGGGACAAGCCGGTCCCCCGCCCTACGCGAAGGGCGTTTTTAAACTCGCCGCCAACGGCAAAAACGGCCTCGCGCATTACACCGAGTTTTGCCGTCCCGACGGAAAATGGGTCGTCGTGCGCGACAATCTCCTCGACCCGACGAACTACTACGCCGCCGTGCGCGAGCCGTCGGGAACCTATCCACCGGGCATTCGCACCAACCTTTTCGGCACCGCCATGCCCGTCGCCGGAAACCTCCCCGACGGCTCCGCGTGGATTATCGGAAGCAACATGAACCGCACCGACATTTTTATAACCACCTCGCGCGATGGCATCACGTTTGACCGCACGTGGTCGCTCATCCACCGCCGCGAGCGCGTCCTTGAGGGCGTCAGCAAACCGCTCTTCGGCGGGCCGCAATACTTCAAAACCATCACTGTCGGACGAAGCATCTGGCTCGTCTATAGCATCGGCAAAGAATCGCTTGGCCTGACCGAAATCCCCTTCGCCGCGCTTCAAACACGATAATCCCCTCCCCTCCCCTCCCCCCCCCATTTTCCCGCCATGAAAACCCGCGCGTTCACACTCATCGAACTTCTCACGGTCATTGCGATCATCGGTATCCTTGCCGCCATTATGATTCCGACGGTTGGCGCGGTTCGCGAGAAGGCCCGTGCGGTGCAATGCACCTCCAACCTCCGCCAAATCGGCAACGCGCTGCAAATGTTCGTCGGCGACAACAAGGACCACCTCCCCGGCCCCGTGTCGTCGGGGCAGTTGACCTACGTCGCCATCAACGCGCTCGGCAACACCTCGCCCGAAACGACCACGGCGCTCGTCGATTTTCTCCATCCCTACCTCAACGAGAAACGTCCGCAGGGCACGTGGACGTCGCCGATGTTTCTTTGCCCGTCATGGGCGCGTTTGCGCTCCGACAGACATTACACGAATGCCAGTTCCGATTATTATTACGGACAGGCGTGGCAGGCGGACCAGGTTTTCCTCGGGCGTTATGTGGCCGGGGGGGGGGGGGGAGGATGGTCGCCTGTAACTATTTCCCGGATACCATCCCTCTCTCAAAACTGGGTGCTTCGAGAGACCGACAAGGACGCCGCCTACGGTGGCGGCAGCGACAACGGCGGACGCCTCGCGACAAAACCCGCGCACGGCGCGTTTCACAACTGGCTCTGGTATGACGGTCACGTCACGCGGCGTCCCGTGAGCGACAACTCGCCATCCAATCCCAACACCAACCCGGCGTTCTGATGATCATCCACGCCTGCAAACCCGAATCTCCAAATCCCGACCGATGAAAAAGACACAATGTCTCCTCCTGCTTTTGCCCTTTGCCGCCTGCCTGTGTTCCCAGGTCGCCGCGCAACAACTCGCCCTGGAGGGAAAGCCTCCCGCCTCCGGAGCCGCCCTTCTTCAAGCCAGCGTGGCGGACGGCGGCGTATCCGTCCGCTACCTGCACGAAGGGGAACGCCGCGGCGCGTCCCAAACTTTTGTTTGGAATTTTCCGGGAAAACTGACCGGTCTCGGCCTGAAAATCTCCAGTGACGCCGCCGAGCGTTATCCGCTGGCCCAGCCCCAGCGCTTCGAAATCGACATCCACGAACTGACCGACGCGCTCACCGGACGGAAAATCGTCCGCAAGCTCGCCACCATTCCCGTCTCCCTCACGCCCTCGCTTGCCCGTCCCGGCTGCTGGCTTCAAATCACCCTCGACACCCCGCTTGAACTCAAAAACGGGGTACCCTACGGCCTGCACCTTCGTCCCGTGGAAATTGTCGATGAGAATCATCTCTACCTTGCGTGGAGCGGCCACGGCACCGGAACAACCACTTACAAGGAAGGCGTCGCCAGCCTGACGCTTGGCACGGCCTACGCCGACGGCGATGGTTACGGCAGGGAACCGCTGGCGCGGGATTTCGACCTGGCCTTCTACCTCACCACCAACACAACCGGCAACCGCCCGGAATGACTCCCCCCGCCCCGCCCTGCCATGCGCAATCCCGTTTCCATCCTCGCAAAATTTACCGCTGCCGTCGCGCTTCTCATCGGAGCAACCGTCGCGCGCCTTCCCGCGCAGGACAGGGAACTCCGCTTTTTCCCCTCTCCCTCGCCTTCCGGGAGCAAAACCGAAAACCTCTGGAACACCGACGAATTGTCCGCCGCTCCGGCATGTCATGACGTTTCCACGACAGGTTTCTTCGCGCATGACGGCATCATTCCCGTGTTCTACGAGGGTGTTCCGTATCAGAATCGCCCCACCCGCGTATTCGCCTGGGTTGGCATTCCAAATGCGCAGTCCGGTGCCAAGGTTCCCGGCATCGTCCTTGTGCATGGCGGCGGCGGCACTGCTTTTCGCGACTGGGTGAAACTCTGGATGGACCGTGGTTACGCGGCCATTGCCATGGACACCTGCGGTTGCATTCCGGTCGCCGAGGACGGTATGGCCGTGAAAAGCAAACGCCATCCGGACGGCGGCGCTCCCTTTGCCGGCGGCGGCTTCAAACAGGCCGGCCTGCCCGTGCAGGATCAATGGATGTATCATGCCGTGGCTGCTGTTATTCGCGGGCACAGTTTGTTGCGTTCAATGCCCGGAGTGGACGCCGACCGCATCGGACTCACCGGCATCTCATGGGGCGGCATCATCACCGAAATCGTCGCCAGTGTGGACAACCGCTTCAAGTTCGCCGCGCCGGTTTACGGGTGTGGATTTCTCGGCGAAAACTCCTTCTGGCTTACGACCGAGTTCCAAAAAACTGATACAGAATCGGTCGAAACCTGGCTGCGCCTCTGGGACCCGAGCCAGCACCTGTTTCGTGCCCGTCTTCCCATGCTCTTTTGCAACGGAACCAACGATAAACATTTCAGGCCCGATTCCTGGCAAAAAACCTACCGGCTGGTTTCCGTGCCAGTCACGCTTTCCCTCAAGCCTCGCATGGGGCACGGGCATCCGCCGTCGGGCGATCCTCGTGAGATAACCGTCTTTGCCGACTCCATTTTCAAGGGCACTCCCCCCCCCCCTGCCGTTATCGCCCAAGGAGAATCGCAGGGGCATTCCTGGATCGAATACAAAAATGCCGTTCCCCTGAAAGGTATCCATTTTTTATATACGCAGGATGGAGGCGACTGGTCCCTGAGGACATGGCGGCAGGAATCCGCCACCGTCTCCGGAAACCGGGGATCGTTTGCCATCCCCGCGGGCGCGACCGCCTGGTATTTCAATCTTCTCGATGAACGCGGCTGCATCGTCAGCAGCGAGCACCACACGCCAGCCCAAACGTATCAAACTCAAATCCCATGAAAGTATCCATATCATCCATCCGCACCGGATGGCTCCGCGGCATCGCGTGGCCATTGCTGGTTTTCACCGCCTCCCCCCTCATCGCGCAGGTTACTTGGACCGGTGGTGGCGGCGCAGACACGAACTGGAGCACATTGGCCAACTGGAGCGCGTCTCCCTCCGGCCAGAACGTGCTCTTCGACAACGCGGGTTCCGCCGCCGACGCCTCCACGATCACCGGTGTCGTTGATGACAACTACACCATCGGCTCTTTCCGCTTCGACTACGAGACATCGAGCATTCCCGCCGATGTGACGTATCAGAACCTGCAAATTGCCTTCGGCAAAACGCTCACGGTGAACGGCGGTTTCAGCGTCGGTTCCAGCACCGAGTCGTCCCGCACAAGTAACACCCCCTACGAGAACCGGCTCACCTTGAGCGGAACCGGTTCACTCGTTGTTGATGGCGGCAACACCTCCAGCTTTACCATTCTCCCCACACGAACCGGGAGCGAACAACTGCGCTTCCGGCGCGGCGCCACTCTGGACGCGCAAAACCTGGCCAACTTCAGCGCCGTCAACCTGAACAAGTTCGTCCTCGGTGCCGACCAGAGCGGCGGACCGACCTACATCAACAGCCGGGCCACACTCGGAACCACCAATACCATCCAGGCCACGACGCTTGTCCTCGAAGGTTATTACAGTAAATCTCTCCTCCAGCTTGGCACGGCGAACACCCTGCATGTTGATGACATTCTCATCGGGCACCAGGACCCCGATGATCCGACTGCGGCGGCCCACACGTGGAACGCGGGCACCGGCGAAATCTCATTTCGCGCCGCCGGGTCAACAGTCGAGATTCGCGGCAAGGACGGCGTGAGCGCGGCAAACATTACCGTCGGTCGCAGCGGTCTCGCCACGGCCACGACCGGCACTTACCAAGGCGCCGGCGAAGGCATCCTCGACCTCTCCAAAGGCACCACCGACGCGAAGGTGAACAACCTCGTCATCGGACTCGCCGATCAAGGAACGGGCGTGGTCTCCGACGCCTCCGGCAGTCACGCTGTCAGGGGCACCGTCACCCTTGGCGCGGGCACGATGGAGGCTGTCAACGTTGTCGTCGGGCGCACTACGACGGGCAACACCAACACCACCGCTGACATCACCGCCCAAGCCACGCTCACCATTGGCAACGGCGGCACTCTTGACGTGGCCGGCGACCTCATCATCGGCGACGCCCGGCAGTCGAACATCGCGCTCACCTCCACCGTCAATCTCCAGTCCGGCACCCTGAAAGCCGCCTCGATCACGACCGGGGCCAACGCCGCAGGCAACAAAGTGGCGGCCTTCAACTGGAGCCAGAACACCACCCTCCAGAACCACGCCGGATCGGACCTCACCATTGGCGCGGGCGTGGACCTCACGCTTCTCGGCTCGGCGCACACTCTCAGCATTGACGCCGGGCGTATCGGAACGGTGGATTCGGTGATCTCCGGCACAGGCGGCATCACAACCGGTTTGTTCGGCACCGTCGTTCTCAACGGTGCCAACACCTACGGCGGAGATACAGCGGTCTCGCGCGGAAAGTTGATCGTGAACGGCAGCATCGCCAACAGCGCCGTCTCGCTCTACAACTCCGCCCGGATTCACCTGACCGACACCACGTTCGCCTCGCTCTCATGGAATAGCGGCAACGCAAAACTCGAAGCCGACCTCTCCACGCTCACTACCGGACTCACGCTCAACGGCGGCGCGTTCGGCAAGACTGTCGAAGGCACTTTCACCTTTGATTTCCTCAATTCCGGCGAGGCCGGCCAGACCTACACGCTCCTCAGCGGCTGGAATTCGACCAGTTTTACCGCGGGGATGTTTGCGTATGAAAACCTCGCCGAGAGACTCACCGGCACCTTTGCCATTTCCGGCAATGCGCTGACCCTCACCACCGCCGCCACCGTTCCCGAGCCCGCGCAGACGGCGACCATTGTGCTGGCTGGCTCGTTGCTTGCCGCGCTCCTCCTGCGCCGACGCGTAATTTCAAATTCGTAATCATAAACTCATGACGTCCTCTCCCCCCCCCCCCCGGGCGACGCCGCCGCTCCCGGGCGGCGCATGGCCGGTCATCCTCACGCCCTTCAACGCCGACCGGAAAATCGACTGGGCCGCTTATGAACGCCTGATCGATTGGTATATCGAAAACGGGGCGTCCGGCCTCTTTGCCTCCTGCCTGTCCAGCGAGATGTTTCACCTGACATTCGCGGAGCGCAAGGAACTGGTTCGCCGTGCGGTGCGACACGCCGGCTCGCGTGTGCCCGTGGTTTCCTCGGGCGCGCTTGGAGCCACGCCGTTGGAAGTCGCCGGGCAAGTCAACGGCATGGCGGACATGGGTCCCGCCGCCGTGGTGCTCTTGACGAACCAAGGCGTGCTGGCCGAACAGGATGAATCTGCCTTCCGCAGTGCGGTGGACATCATCCTCGAAAGCGTGCCGTCGTCGCTCGACTTCGGTCTTTACGAATGTCCGGTGCCCGCCAAACGCCTCATCTCACCGGAGACCGTCGGCGAACTGGCACGGACCAACCGCTTTGTGTTTTTCAAGGAAACGAGCTGTCATCCCGACGTTTTCGAGGCGAAGGTGCGGGCGGCGGAGGGCACCCGACTCGGTATTTACGCCGCCGACAACCCTACGTTGCTCACCTCGCTTCAGCGGGGAGGGAGGGGGTACAGCGGTATCGCGGCCAGCGGCATTTGCGCGGAGCTTTCCACGTTGTGCGATGCCTGGTCACGCAATCCCGACGAAGCCGGGGCGTTGCAAAACGTCATCGGCCCCGCCTCCGTGGTCATCGGCACCCGCTATCCGGCCAGCGCCAAATACCTGCTCCGTGACGTCCTCGGCGAGGCCACCGAATGCCGTTGGATGGACTCTGCCCAGCTCACGGAGAGCGATCGATACGCTCTCGACCAGCTTGCGTGGCTCCTCGCCGCCCGCCGGAAACGATGACTACGAAAAACGTTTCCCGATCAAAATCGCCCCGTCTCCCCGTTATCTTCCGGCTGACCTGGTTGCCTTACTTCGTGATCTCGCCAACGAACGCGATCAACGGCTGCACCTCGGCGGGAGGCTGCACCCAGTCGCTGTAGAGGAGTTCAGGGAGCGTATTCTGCGTCTGGTAGAACGTGAAATTGTCTTCGTCGGCGCGGGCGATCCAGCCCGTCTTGACGGTGGCTCCGGCATACAGACCCTTGCTTTTGCTGTAAACGAGGACGGGCGTGTTGAGCAGTTCGCGGCTGATCTTTTCGGCGTCGGCCACGCGCGGACCCGCGATGGCGGCGACATCGACCCCGATGTTGAGGCGGTCGGTAAAGAGAAGTTTCGGAGTCTGCTCGTCGTTGATGATATAGATCGTTTCAATGGAGCTGCCGCCGGCCTGGAGACCGAGGCTCGTCTCTCCGGCGCGGATCAGCACCGGCAGGCTCCAGTTGCCGTCGGCCTTGCGCACCAGGATGACGCCATAGCCGTAGCGCATGCCAAAAATCAGGCCGCCCTTCACCTGGTTGGTGATGATGATCCCGCGGGCCTGTTTCAGCACCTCGGGCGGAATATCCGCCTGAAAATCACGAATGATCGCTTCGCATGTCTCGAAGCGCCCGGCGAGCTTCTCGCGGACGGTGACAGCGCACAGCGTCGAAACAAAAGCGAGGGCGCAGGCAACAAGGAAAATGGAACGTTTCATGGTGTGGAAAAACAGAATGGTGCGCACCTTGCCAGAACTGCCGCCCGAAGTGAAGAGGGAATAAAAATACGAACAGAAAGACCCCTATAGATTCTGACCCAGAGAAGAAGAGGAAGAAGAAGAGAGAAGAGTTGAAGGAGTTGAGGGTGCTGGGAGGCAAAGGGATGGCCCGGCTGAGGAGCAAGCTGAAGGCGGCAATGCGCGGGCCGCTTGGCCCGCGCCTTGCCGCCATCAGGAAAAAAATAGTGGGAA
>JAISAX010000161.1 GCA_031266495.1 Opitutaceae bacterium | reverse complement strand
ACCGCAAGCCCTGCGAAACCGGCGGGCGAAGTAGTTACTATCGCCGAAGCCGGTCTCGAAAGCGATGTCCGTCATATCGAGCGCGGTCTGACGCAGCAACCGTTTCGCCTCGCCGATGCGCAAGCCGATCAGGAAATCGATGGGAGACTGCCCGGTCGCCTTGCGAAAGACGCGGAGCAGGCCGGTGCGCGAGAGGCGAGCCTGCCGGGCGAGCTGTTCGAGGGACCACGGCTCGCGGAAACGACGCTCGAGCATGCAGACCAGTTCGCCCACCCGGAGCAAGGCGGCGCCCTCCGCCGTGCCACAAACGGCGTAGTGGCGCGACAGGCAAACCATCAACGAAACCAGCAACCCCACCAAAGCCGCCTCGCGTCCGGGCCCGGGGCGCATGCATTCGGCCTCGATCCGCTCCACCAGTTCTTCCACGGGCCCCATTTCCCGGCGCCCCAGGTACAGGCCGCTGCAGCCAGACCGGTGCAGGCGACAAAAAGCCGGCTCCGGCATGAACAGTGCGCCGTACCCCGGCAGACGGCGGAGCAGGCCGGCGGGCAGCGGAAGGCGGGCGGGGTCGAACATCACATTGGCCAGTTCCAGGTTATCGCGCTCGCGGAAGCAATGCGCCTGATCGCCCCGCACCACGAACACGTGGCCCGTGCAGACAGGGGACGATTCACCCTCGAACACATGCAAGCCGCGTCCGCCGGTCACGATGACCAGTTCGCAGAAATCGTGGCAGTGTTCGATTTCCGTCACATCGTGCGGATGCGAGGGAGCGCCCCCGGGCAGGGTGCGCACCCGCTTTATGGTGACGGGAAAGCCGTCTTCGCCAAAGTAGCAGACGCCTCGGGCAAGCAGAGACATAATGACCGTTTCGATGCAGAAAGATTGATTTGCCGGTTCGATGCCGGAACCGGTGATGGAGGATAAACTTCTTTCCGAGCGAATCAGGGTAACTCCGTTTCCCGTCTGCAGGGTTTCACAGGGCGGGAAAAACCGGAAAGAGCGTATTTCCCTGATGACGGGAAACAGGTCTGTCAAGAGGACAAAATCTGTCCGCCGGGACGCCCTTTCCTTATTCCTGATTCCTGATTTCAACCGGACGGGCCTCCGTTGCTCTGTGGTTCAATCTTCAGTGGTTCTCGCGGGCGCCTCCGGCCCGTCGCGCCAGGCGCACTCGACCATCACCAGTTTCGGCACGGCGGGCAGGCCGCGCTGGTTGGCGTGCAGTTGCTCCACGACCAGATCGAGCGCTGCCGCTCCGAGTTCCCCCATGTGATGGTCCACGCCGGCGGCCGTCTCCGGCTGCCCGATGATGTTGATATGCGCGAGGGCGCAATCACCGGGGATCCGGACGCCGTTGGCCCGCAGGAACGAGGCGTTGTCCCCTCCGCCGATAAGCACGTCGGGACGATGCTCGCGAAACCAGCCGAGAAATCGTTCAGGTTCCCACCCGTTCATGACGAGCGGCGGGACGACCTGGCTCCGGCTCGCTTGTCGCGGGACAGCGGATACACACGGACTGTTTTGCCGGGCGAGGAAACTGGCCAGCCACATGCCGTCGGTGCGTTCGTTGGATTCGACGGAGAGGGCAAATCCGATCCGCTCGTACCCGAGCCGCGAAAGCTCGCGCCAGGCGATGCCGAGCGCCTGCTACTGCTGGCTGCACGCCCGGTGCAGGCGCGGCTCCACGAGCGTAAAACCGCAGGTCGCCGCCGAAAAATGCTCCCACCCGAAACCGGCATCGATGCGCGTCCCTGCCCTGGGCATCGAGGCGACGAGCACGCCGCGAATCCCGCGACTGCGCAAAACGCCACCCAGCCGTGCGGGCGTCATGCCGCGCTCGCCCAGCCAGAACGGCTCCAGCCGGAATCCCAGCCGCTGCGCCCGCGTCCCGGCGCCGGCAAAAATCGCGGCGCTCGCCGGCGAACGCCGCCAGCCCTCGCGCGCCGGTTCGGCCGTAATCCATGCAATGACTTCCGCTCCGGCGACGCGGCTCGCGCGCAGCCTGCCCATCAGCCGCGACACCTCGGGATCGGGACGGTAACCGAGCCGCCCTGCCGTTTCCATCACCCGCCGCCGCGTCGCCTCCGCCACCACGCCCTCCCCGCGCAACGCCCGCGACACCGTCATGAGCGAGCACCCCGCGGCAGAGGCGACATCGGCGAGGGTGACGCGGACGGAAACGGAGGCAGGGGACCGGTTGCTCATGGCGGGAAAAATAAACGGGGCAAGCCGACCGTGCTCAAGTTTCCTCCGGAACAAGCGTGATGCACCGGGCAAACCGTCGATGAAGGCAACAACGCCGCGCCTGCGTTCAGGCAAGCCATTCCCAGGCGGGGAGGACTTCGACGGGGTTTTGTTCCGCGCTGAGGAGCGTGTCCTTCTGGTCGATGGTGAGAACGAGAAGACGACGCTGCGTTGTAGTTTCGCTCTTGCTACGGTTTCCCGAAAAACGCGCGACGGCATCAAGGCCGCGCAGTTCGCGTTGCATGTTTTCCGTCGTCAGCGCGGCGCACACCTGGATGGCCGCATCCGGGGTCACGAAATCGCATTCCCAGGCATCTCTTTCACCGGCGTAGTGGAGGTTTTCCGCGCCGGCGTCCTGCGAACGAAGCGCGAGGTAAACGAGGTTTTCCAGACGCCGCCCGAGGTCGGAAGTCGTTTGCGGGGCATTGGCCCGGCGCAGGCCATTGTCGATGGCGTAGTATTTGGGCGGGGCGGCGATCCGCTTCTTGAAAGAGGCGCTGAATTTCGGCAGCGGCAAAATGAGATAGGCGTCTTGCAGCGCCTCAAGGTAACGCGAGGTTTGCGACACGGCGGGGATGGCGAGCGACTTGGTGAGCGTCTGCATCGAAAAGGGCTGGCCGGTGTGGGCCAGGAGAAACAGGCAGAGGTTCATGAGATGGCGCGTCTCGCGCAGGCCCTGGCGCGTGGCGATGTCGCGCTGGATGATGTCGCGAAGCAGTTCGCGCAGGGTTTGCGCGTTGCGGTCGCGCAGCCAGGAGGGAAATCCGCCATCATCAAGATACGCCTGCAAGGAGGCGGCCCCGCGAGACTGACCCGTGAACGCCAGGTATTCCGCATAATCGAAGGGGAAAACTTCCATCGAAAGATGCCGTCCCGTGAGCCTGGAGCCCACGTCGGAAGCGAGCAGCGAGGCATTCGAACCGGTGACACAAACATGCCAGCCGCGATCGAGCAGGGCGCGGACAAGCCGCTCCCAACCGGGCACTTCCTGGACTTCGTCAAGATACACGGTGGGTGAGCCCGGCTTGCTTTCGTCCATGGCGGCAAGCAACGCCGGGAAATCCTCGGGAGTCAGACCGTAAAGACGGGTATCTTCGAAATTGCAGTAGAGCGCACGCCCTCGCTGTTCCATAAGTTGCCGTTGCAGCGTGCTCTTGCCGCTTCGTCGAACGCCTTTCAGGACAAGGGCCTGATCGGAAAACGGAGGGATGGGCAACCGTCTCGACACGAGCGGCGCGGGGGCGCGTGGAAATTCGGCGGCAGTCAGGATATCCTGAAGTGTATCTTTTAATATCACAAAATCAGATTAACATGAGCTACAAATCAGTCAAGAAGCAGGCCGTGCCGCGGGGGGGGGGGGGGGGGG
>JAISAX010000144.1 GCA_031266495.1 Opitutaceae bacterium | reverse complement strand
CCCTCTCTCTCTCTCCTCTGTTTTTCGTCAGAAACAACCCGAACCACAACCACACCACCACCCATGAAGACCAAACCCGAAACCTTCGCCAAACCCGCCAGCCGCCTCGCCACCGTGTTTGCCACCGCGACGCTCGCACTCGGCATCACTGCCGCCGCGCCGAAAACCGCCCGCGCCGCCGCGACCATCACCGAAACCGTTCTCTCCTACGATTTCCAAAATCCCGCTGGCACTGTCGGCAGCCCGCCGCCCAACGGCGGCGTGACCGGCGTCGTCGTCAAATACCCCACGCACCCCGACAACAACGTTGTGGGAGCCGACAACACCACGCTCGTCTCGACTGCCGGAGACGCCGCCTCGTCCGCCACGACACCCGAAACGCCCGCCGACCCCTTCGGCGGCTCCGGCAACCGCTCCGGCTACCTCTGGTATCACAAACAAACCAACAACACCAAGATGCCGACCTTGCAGTTCAACCTGCCCGATTACACCGCCGTAGCACCGCTCACCACGGGCACCCTGAGCTTCGATTTTTACATGCCGACGCCTGTTGATGGTACCGGCATCATGGAAATCAACATCATGCCCGATACCAGCAACTCCGACTCCACCCGCGCCAGTTCGCTCGTCGCCTTCCAGATCCAGGGCAGCAACACCGACGGCTACGGCACTATTTATATTTTCACCGAAGGCCAAACCGGCGGTGCCAATGCCCGCGCCACCACCGCCACCGTCTCCTTCAACGCCAAACACACCCTCGCCATCACATGGGACGCCGCCGCCGACACCTTTTCGATGAAACTCGATGGCACAACCGTCGAGCGCAGCGTCAGCGGTTCGCTCGTCAGTTCCTTCGTCTCGACCACCGATCAGGCTGGCGCTGCCGCCGTCCGTTTCACGACCGCCTCCGGCGGTGGCAACACCAGCATCGGCTATTTTGTGGACAACATTCTCGTCACACACGAAGTCACCGCGCCCGTCCCTGAACCCGCGACAACCGCCGCCGCCCTCGGTGTCATCACCGCCGCGATTGCCGCCGCCGCCACCCTGTTCGCCAAAAAAAACAAGCCTTCGGCATAATGAACAACTTCAGCAGGCGGCACTTATGCCGCCAATACAGTCTGTTCTTCAGTCTTTTCGCCATCCTCCTTGCGTTCCTGCCTCTGCCCGGCTCCGCGCTCGCCGCAACCGGGCAACCCTCCCTCGAAATATACCCCACTTTCGTCAGCGCAGGCATTTACCTCAACGACCTCACCGCCGGGACGCCCGGGGATTTCTCCGCCAATGTCCGCTTCCGCAAAATCGCAACAGCGACCGGGGGGGGGGGAGGAGGGAGGGAGGGAGAAATCGCCACCGCCGCGTGGCAAGACGCCTGCGCACTCACTCACCACCCCGCCGACCACCAGGCCCGCGGCATCCTCGCCAACCTCGCCCCTGCCACAACCTACGAAATATCCGTAACCTGCACGGACTCCGGACGCGCCGGCACCGCCACCGCGACATTCCGGACCCTTTCGGACGACGTTCCGATTGCCAAAACGATCATCCTCACGCCCGCCGACCTCGCAACCGGTTTTACCATAAGCGAATCCGGCACCGCCGACGGCTATCTCCGTTACACCACCCCGCCCGGCGTCACCCTGATTGGCTCCTCTCAAAAAACGCAGACAATCCTCTTGATCAAAGCCAATTACATCATTCTGGAAAACCTGGTGCTCGAAGGAGGCAATTACAACGCCATCAGCATCATTGATTGCGAACACATCCGCATCCGCAACTGCGACATTTCCAACTACGGCACCGAGCGCGTGTTGCCCTTCGACACCAGCGGCAGACACAGCGTCTATCGCGACAACGGACGCAACATCAACAACCAGGCCGGAATCATGATTCGCGGCGGGAGCGACATCGTCCTCGAACGCAACTACATCCACGACCCGAAAAGCCGCGCCAATTCCTGGTTTTACTCCCACCCCGCCGGACCCAACGCCGTGTTTCTCGGTGGCGCGCGCGGCGTCATCCTGCGCTACAATGATTTTGTCGGCAGTGACTTGCATCGCTGGAACGATGCCGTCGAAAGCAACATCAACGGTGACATTCGCGGCGGCCCCTGGAAAGACGCCGAAATCTACGGCAACTATTTCGGCTTTGCCAACGACGACGGCATCGAACTCGACGGCGGACAAATCAACTGCCGCGTTTTCCGAAACAAATTCGAGGGCACACTTTGCGGCATCAGCACCGCCCCCTGCCTGCGCGGTCCGTCCTTCATTTTTGAAAACCTGATCGTCAATCTGCGCGACGAACTCGGCACGGCCAACACCGCGCTCAAGAACAATTACAGCAAGCGCGGCGACGGCAAAATTTTCCTTTTCAACAACACCATCGTGACCGACGTCGAAGCGGTCTCGGGGTTTGGGAACGGCGAGCCTGACCGCGTTTCCGGCAACATCAAATTCGTCAGCCGCAACAACATTATCCAGGCCTCCAATTTCTTTGCAGGCGGCGTGTTCCGCGAAAAAACCTCGGTGGATTACGACCTTCTCAGCCTGGTTCGCCCTCGCCCGCGCGCAGACGTGGATGTTTTTGCGCGCCTGGACCAGGAAAAACAGGAAACGCACGGTTATCGCCAGACCGCCCCGTTTCGCGACGCCCCGAACGGCGATTTCCGCTTGCCACCCGACATGCGTGAAAAATTGCGCGGCGAAAAAATCCCCAACTTTTCGCCCGATGGAAAACCTGGCACCGCTTTGGTCATGCCCGAACGTCCGCTCGATTTCGAAACCTCCGCCGCCGAAATCCGCCTCGACCTGCAAACAACAAACGCGCAACTCACACTCACGTCACTTGCCAAGGATACGAAGACAGAATTTGTTATCGTTCAGCCTGTTTCGACTAACTATTTCGTTGTCACACCTTCACACGGTGTTTTGGGAGCAGGAAAAACAATCACGCTTACGGTCGATACAAAAAGCACTTACAAGAACGTCAAGGACGCGCGATTGCATAGCGGGGCGTTTTTGATTCGCACAAAAAGCGGTTTATCGCGTCCGGTCGCCGTTTATTTCGATAATCGCGCCGACGAAACCAAAGTCAAAACCCGCCGTGCCAACGTTATTTACGGAAAAATCGAAACACCGGATGCTACATCTTGCAAACTCGTTTTCGATCTGACCCCTGACCAGGCGGGCAAGTATTATCTTTTCGGATACTTTACGAAGAACCGGGTCAGTCGCATTTTATTGAATGGAAAACCGATGTGGATCCGGAGCGGAAAGCAGCAACTGGGTCGCGAGATTCCGGACGTGCCCGGTTGGGGCAACATCGGCCTTCCGCAAGGCGCCACCAACGCGCCCTTCGTGTTGCTTGCCGGACGCAACGAATTTGTCCTCGCGCCTGCCGAAAAACAACCGTTCGAAATGGATGCTGTTGCGTTGGGCAAAGAGCCGGAGGATTTTCTCTACGCTCCGGCAAACTTTGCCCGATGAAGAATAATACCGAGTATATAACTGATGTTACGCACTCCGGAGGTAGGGGCGTCGCTTGCGACGCCCGCGCCAGCCGGACGAAGTGGCGAGGCCCCAAGGTTTTTCGCCAGGATCTCCGCGGGCTTCGCAAGCGAAGCCCCTACCTCCGGAGTGCGTAACATCAGAGAGTAATATAGAGTTTATAAAGAAAGTTTAAAGAGAGTTTAACGAATGAATACTGCAAAATATAATTCCTGTCTGGCGCATGTGTGTTTGTATCTGTGCGCCGCTTTTTTGTTGAAGTCGGTCCATGCTGCGCCCGCTGCGCCCGCGGCGGCCGCGGCGGCCGCGCCGCTCAAGCTTGCCATTATTGGCGATTCCACGGTTTGCGATTATCCGCTTTCGCAGGCCAAGCGCGGCTGGGGGCAACTCCTGCCGGAGTTTCTGCCCAAAGGGACGCAAATCGCCAACCTCGCCCGCGGCGGCGCGAGCACCAAAACGTTCCCAATTGACCGCTGGCAACGCGTGTTGTCATCGAAACCCGACTACGTCCTGATCCAGTTCGGTCACAACGATTCTCACGCGAAGGACAAACCGGAATCCACCGACGCCGCCACCGACTACCGCGACAACTTGCGCCGTTACGTGCGCGAAGCTCGCGATGCCGGCATCAAGCCCATCCTCGTCACTCCCGTCCGCCGACGACTCTACAAAAACGGACACCCGACGACCGAACTCGCCCGCTATGCCGACGCCATGAAAGCCGTCGCCACCGAGCTGAAGATGCCGCTCATCGACCTGCACGCCACCAGCGGCGAGTTGTTCGATCGTCTCGGCGAGGACGGGACCGAGGCCTTCACCATCAACAAACCCGACAACGCCGACCGCCCCGGCCTCGGCGACCGTACCCATTTTGCGGAGACAGGCGCACGCGAGATCGCGCGCCTCGTCGCCGCCGGTCTGGCCGGAATCGAACCTCGCTTGGCTACGGATGAAGTTCGCCCGCCTCGATGAGCGCCCGTTCAACGAGAGGCGCGGAAACAAACCAGCCACTTGCGAGCAAACTGTCGAATAACGGACGGAGTTCCTCGACAAGGCCTTGGCGTTTGGCCCGCACCAGCCATCCGAGCGTGCCGATGCAGCGCAGCCCTTGCAGTCGGGCGATGGCCCGGCCCCGTTTGTCATCCATCAAAAGACAGGCCCACGGATTGCGGGCGGCAAGTGCCAGCGCCGCTGCTTCACCGGCATCGACCTGCAACCCGAACGCCGCCTCCAATGCGGGGTCCGCAGCCCTGACATTTGCCGAAAAATGCTTCTGGATCATTCGTATTTCCTCCCGTGGTCCCGAGTTTACAACTACCTCATGCCATACGGCGGACGGAATCCGGATTTCGTCGGACATGGCGGCCAGAAGGTCGATACGGCCAACCTTTGCGAGCAGGATCAGCGGACCGGCGCCGCAAATAATCAGCAGCTCACGCTTCGGAGAACTCATGCGCCAGATCGGTTTCGTCGAGATTGATGACCGACACCTTCATGCGTGAAAGCGCTTCCATGAATGTCCACACCGGAAGACCCGCCATCTCCGCCGCCTGCGCCAGCGTCAGGCGACCCAATTCATAAAGTTTGGCCGCCAGCACCTCCCTGAGTTCCTGTCGCAGCACGTCGGGCTGCCGTCCGGTCGAGACAAGCCAGCGATCATTTACAGGAAGTTCCAAAGTCGTCATGAGGGGAAATATCAGGCATTACGCCAAAACCGGCAGCGGCTTTTGGCCGATTTCCGCGGCATTGGCAGTACGCGGCGGCAGTGTTGTGCTTCGATCCATGTGATGTCCACGGGCTCTCTTTCAAATGCCATTGAGTCTGCCACCTGCTCGGGAATGCGTTGCCAGCAAATACGCCGCCGCTCCTCCTCGGGCAACGATCTCCAGGTGGCAATGGTTTCGGCAACACTCATAACATCTACATTATCCTCGCGCATGTTTCGCGCAACTTGCATTTGTCATGATTGTTGTTCCCGTCACAATTAAACCGGATTCGGCTGCAATCGTCCCTTTCCTCCCCCTGGTTTATTCGCAACCTTCATTTATGAAATTCCACATCCTTGGTTGTCATCGCCACACAGCGGTCGTGTTTGCCCTGCTTTTCGCAGCCACCGGCCTTGCCACACAACCGGCTCAGGCCACCGCCGGTCCTTGGGATTTCGCCGCGCTGCAGACACCGCCTCGCGTTTATGACGCGCCCGCCGCTTACCGACAGGCCCTCGAAGCCGTCAACGCGACGACTGCCGCCGCTCCCGAATCCCGACCGGCCACCGCTCCGCTGCCGGAAGGAGTCCGCGCTCTCGCCTTCGAAGGACTTCCCTGGAAAGGCAACCCGACACGCGTGTTTGCGTTTTACGGCGCGCCTGCCGGAGCCACGCCTGCCCGGCCTGCGCCCGGCATCGTGCTCGTTCACGGCGCGGGTGGCACCGCATTCGCCAACTGGGTGAAATTGTGGGTGGATCGTGGATACGCCACCATCGCCTTTGATCACGACGGCGGCATCCCCGTCGGCAAGTACGGCCACTGGCAGCGCAACCCGGAAAATCCTGGCCCGAAGCGCAGCGGAATCGGTGACATTGACCAGCCTGCCGCCGACCAGTGGATGTATCACGCCGTCGCTGACACGCTCCTCGCGCATTCGCTGCTTGCGTCTTTTCCGGAGGTGAATGCCTCGCGCATCGGAGCCACTGGCATTTCCTACGGCGCCGTGGTGCTCTCCAATGTTGCCGGCATTGACACGCGCCTGAAGTTTGCCGTGCCGGTTTACGGCTGCGGTTACATCTCCGGAAACGAGGACGACGGCTCGCGCTTCATCGATTCGAAATCGCCTTGGAAAAAAGCCGGCAATCGCATTACCGCCTGGCGAGAACTCTGGGATCCGGAAAACCGCCTGCCGCAAGCGCGTGTCCCGATGCTCTGGCTCAACGGCACCAACGATTTCGCTTTCACCCCGAGCGCCTGGCAGCGCTCGTATCGCGCCGCGCCCGGCACGCAGGCGATTTGCCTGCGCGTGCGCATGACGCACGGACACGGCGCGCCCGGCGAGAACCCGAAGGAAATCCGCGCCTTTGCCGACAGCATCGTCAACGGCGGCCCCCCGCTCGCCCGCATCACCGGCCAAGGCCGCGAAGGTCCGGACGCTTGGGTCACGTGGCAATCCGCCACGCCGCTGCGGCAAGCCGAACTCAATTTCACCCGCGCCGCCACCGGACGCTGGCAGGACCGCGTGTGGGAAACCCTGCCCGCCGTCATCAATGCCGCCGACTCGCGCATCTCCGCCACGCTTCCGGCCGACGCGGCGGTTTATTTTTTCAATCTCATCGACGACGGCGGCCTGATCGTGAGCAGTGAACATATGACCGCAAAACGGGATGCACGGGATTGACCTCCAGTCCGTCACGAACCCCGGCCCGAAACGCCGGGGCTTTTTATGCCCGAATCCCGAACCGCAAAAGTCCCCCCTCCCCCCCCCTGCGGCACCGGGGTTCGCTGCTGTCATGACTTGACGGTCAAGTAACCTCCCCGTTTACCCCGCTCCCGCTTGCCGGCACCTTTTTGGCGAAAACTCCGAACGCCAGACCCGGACCCTGCGTCTGACATCCGAACCTGAATCTGAAACTGAACCCGAAAACGAAACGAAGCGACATGTTTACCATCGGCATTGATTACGGCACCAACTCTGTCCGCGCTCTCGTCGTGCGCTGCGCCGACGGCGCGGAACTCGGCACCGCTGTTTACAACTATCCCTCCGGCGAACAGGGCGTGCTTCTTGACCCCCGCGACCACCTCCTCGCCCGCCAGCACCCGGGCGATTATCTCCTCGGACTCGAAAAATCCGTCCGCGCCGCCATTGCCGCCGCCCGCAAGGAGCACGCGAATTTCGACCCCCGCAAGATCATCGGCATCGGCGTGGACGCCACCGGCTCCAGCCCGCTGCCGGTGGACCGCCACAACGCCGCCCTCGGCACCCTCGCCAGGTGGCGCGACAATCCGCACGCGCAATGCTGGCTCTGGAAGGACCACACCAGTCACCGCGAAGCCGCCCGCATCACCGCCACCGCCGCGCAGCACCGTCCGCACTTTATCGCCAAATGCGGCAACACCTACTCCTCCGAGTGGTTCTGGTCAAAAATCTGGCGCTGCCTCAACACCGCCCCGAAAGTCTTTGCCGACGCGTATTCGTGGGTGGAACTCACCGACTGGATACCCTCCGTCCTCGCCGGCGTGCGCGATCCGCGCGAGATCAAACGCGGCATCTGCTGCGCCGGCCACAAATCCCTCTATGCCGAAGACTGGGGCGGCCTCCCCGACAAGGAGTTTCTCGCGATGCTCGACCCGAAACTCGCCGACCTCCGCGACCGCCTGTATTCCACGGCCCATGACGCCACCACCGCCGCCGGCATCCTCTGCCCCGAGTGGGCGCGCAAACTCGGCCTGCCCGCCGGCATCCCCGTCGCCATCGGCGAAATGGATGTCCACTACGGCTCCATCGGCAGCGGCATCACCGAAGGCGCGCTCGTCAAGGTCATCGGCACCTCCACCTGCGATTGCGCCGTCGTGTCCGCGGCCAAAAAAGTCGCCGACATTCCCGGCATCTGCGGCATCGTCAAGGGCGCCATCCTCCCCGGCTACTACGGCATCGAGGCCGGCCAGTCCGCCGTCGGCGACATTTTTAAATGGTTCGTCGAACGCGTACTCGGCGACGCCTCCCTCCACGCCCCGCTCACCGCCGAAGCCGCGAGGCTGAAGCCTGGCGAAAGCGGCCTGCTCGCCCTCGACTGGAACAACGGCAACCGCACCATCCTCGTGGACCAGCGCCTCACCGGCCTCCTCCTCGGCCAGACGCTCTACACGACGCCCGCCGAAATCTACCGGGCACTCATCGAGGCCACCGCCTTCGGCGCCCGCGCCATCATCGAACGCATCCGCGAATACGGCGTGCCGATCACCCGCTGCATCTGCGCCGGAGGCATCGCCGAAAAAAACCCGCTGCTCACGCAAATCTACGCCGACGTCACCGGCCTGCCCATGTACATCGCCGGCTCCGCCCAGGCGTGCGCGCTCGGCGGGGCCGTCAGCGCCGCCGTCCTCGCCGGCGCACACAAGGATTTCGCCACCGCGCAGAAAAAAATGACGCGCCTGAAAAAAACCGTCTGCCGCCCCCGCCCCTCCGCCCGCAAGACCTACGACCGCCTCTACGCCCTGTATCGCCAACTACACGACAGCTTCGGAGGCGTCGAAAAATCCTCCGGTCTCTCCACCGTCATGAAAGACCTCCTCGCGATCAAGGAGTCATCCTGAAAAAACTTCCGAAACCTGAAAAACAAACCGGCCTCGGCCGGATACGAACAAAAACCGACAACACCGAAACAAGAGAACCCTGCTCATGAACGGCATCATCAAAGCCAAAGTGCACCTCGATCGGGAATTCAGAATCGCCCGGATCGACAACCGGATCTACGGCTCCTTCGCCGAGCACCTGGGACGCTGTATTTACGGCGGCCTGTATCAACCCGACCATGACACCGCCGACGGCGACGGCTTCCGGCAGGACGTGCTCAAGCTGGTCAACGAACTGCAAGTGCCGGTGGTGCGGTATCCCGGCGGCAACTTCGTATCCGGTTACAACTGGCAGGACGGCATTGGCCCCAAGGCGAACCGTCCCCGCAAGGCGGAGCTGGCCTGGCGGGCCATCGAGACCAACGAAGTGGGCATCGACGAATTTGCAAAATGGTGCCGCAAGGCCGGCGCCTCCCCCATGATGGCCATCAACCTGGGGACGCGCGGCGCGGACGAAGCCCGCAACATCGTGGAATACTGCAACCTCGCCGGCGGCTCCTCCTGGGCGGACCTGCGCCGCAAGCACGGCAACGAGGCCCCCCACAACATCAAACTCTGGTGCCTGGGCAACGAAATGGACGGCCCCTGGCAGATCGGGCACAAGACCGCCACCGAATACGCGCGCCTCGCCAACGAGTCCGCCAAAGTCATGAAGCGGGTGGACCCGGACATCGAACTGGTGGCCTGCGGCTCCTCCCACAGAGGCATGCCCACCTTTGCCGAATGGGAACGGCTCGTGCTGGAAGAAACGTATGACAACATCGACTACATCTCCCTGCACAGCTACTACGGCAACCAGGACGGCGATGTGGACAGCTTCCTGGCCAGCTCCATGAACTTTGACACATTCATCCGGGACGTGGTTGCCATCTGTAATTATGTCAAAGCCAGGAAACGCGGGAAAAAGGACATCCACCTGTCCTTTGACGAGTGGAACGTCTGGTATCACAGCCGCGAGGCGGACAAGAAACTCGCGCCCTGGCAGATCGCTCCCGACCAACTGGCCGACGTGTACGACCTGGCGGACGCGCTGGTGGTGGGCAGCCTCCTCAATTCCCTGATCCGCCACTCCGACCGCGTAAAAATCGCCTGTTACGCCCAACTGGTCAACGTCATCGCCCCCATCATGACGGCCAATGACGGCGGCGCCTGGCGGCAAACCATCTTTTATCCCATCCAGCACACCAGCCACTACGGACGGGGCGTGGCCCTCATGCCGGTGGTCGAGGCAGACCATTTCAGCACCCGCAAGTTTGACGACGTGCCCAGGCTGGACACCTCTGCGGTATGGGACGACACGAACGGCTACGTCACCCTTTTTGCCCTGAACCGGGACCGCGCAAAGCCGATGGCATTGTCCGTCGATCTGCGATCTTTTGGCGAATGCCGGGTGGCGGAGCACATCGTCCTGACCGGCGACGACCTCGCGGCGGTCAATACCCGGGCGGATCCCGACCGCATAAAACCCCGCACGGTCTCCGGCGGTCATGTGGATGGCGGCATCCTCTCCGCGACCCTGCCCAACCAGAGCTGGAACGTCTTGCGGGTGAAGACCGGGTAAAACAAATGACAAACAGATGTTACCGCAGCCGGGGATCTTGTAGGGGCTTCGCTTG
>JAISAX010000128.1 GCA_031266495.1 Opitutaceae bacterium | reverse complement strand
CCCTCTCTCTCTCTCTCTCTCTCCCGCTCGCTCGCTCTGTCTCGCTCTGTCTTTTCCGCCCATGAAACATTCCCTGTCCCGACCCGCTTCTGTATTCGTATTTTCACTTCTCGTAGTGCTTTTGTCTTCCCCTGCGATCGCCGCCCGCACGCTTCCCGCGTGGACGCCGCCCGCGTCCGAAAACGCGAACAGCGCGGACCCGGCGACCGGACTCGACTACCGCATCGGCGAATGGCTCTTCCAGCCCGGCGAGACGACCGCCACCCCGCCCTCCCCCGGCGACTGGGAAATCGTCCGCGTCCCCTTTCTCTGGACCTCGGGCAACTCCCGCCTTGTCAAACCCGCGCCGGGCGAACCCCCGCTCGCCGCCTGGACGAAAAAACCGTCCGAATGGAAAAACCATGACAACGGCTGGTTCGAACGCGCCATCACCATCCCCGCCGCGTGGGCCGGCCAGCGCGTGTGGCTCGCCTTTGACCAGATCGAATGCGACGCCCTCCTCTGGACCGGCGGCGACGCCGCCGCCGCCGCCCCCATCCTCCTCTCCGGCCCCGAAGCCCGCGTGGACATCACCCCCCGTATCCAGCCCGGCAAGACGACGACCCTCCGCCTCTGGGTCACCCGCTGGTGGCGCGACATCCCCCGCGCCATGGACGACGCCCCCCTCCGCCGCGAAGCCCTGAAAACCACCGCAAGCAACACCAAAGGAGGCCTTGATGCCGTCCGGAAAACCCTGCCCGCCGGCATCCCCGGTTACGTGACACTGCAAGTGCGCCCCGCCGCCGCGGAGATCACCGGCATATTCGCCCGTCCGTCGTACCGGGAAAAAACCCTGACGGCCGATGTGGACATCGCCATACCGGGCACGGGGAAACCGCCTGCCGCCAGCGCCCCGGACCGGGCGACGGCGGCAGCGGCGGCGACGGCCCTGCGTATCCGGATTACGGATCCGGAAGGCCGGGGCGGTGCGCTGCCCGATGCCGTCACCGTGCCGCTGACCCT
The DNA here is from genome assembly GCA_031266495.1 of Opitutaceae bacterium. The sequence continues at coordinate 1,714 of JAISAX010000128.1, read as the reverse complement.
GCCCGCCCCCCCGCCTCCCGCCCCCGCCGCTGAAACCGTCAACACGCGGACGGTCACGATCCCCTGGCCCGCGCCCCGCCTCTGGCAACTCGGCGACGGCTACCTCTACCAACTCCGCGCCGAACTCCTCGACGCCGCGGGCCGCGTCCTGCACGCCCCGCCCCCGCAACCCTTCGGCTTCCGCGAAATCCACGTCCAGGGCCGCGAAATCATCATGAACGGACGCCCCGTCCGCCTGCGCCTCGCCCCCGTCATCGCGCCCCACTGGCCCGCGCTGCTCTTCTGGGAAGGCATCGGCTTCAACGCCGCGCAATGGCATCCCAACGGCGGCTCCTGGTTTGTCCGCAACGGACAACGCTCGCTCGTCATCGACGACGAGGACAACCCCGGCATGAGACGCATCACCGCCGAAGTCATCGAACAAGCCGACCGGCGCGGTTTTGCCCTGCTCATGCCCTCGCCCCTGGTCAGCCACGTGCGCACCGCCATCGGCACGCCCGAAGGCGCCGCCGCCTACGAACGCGAATGCCGCCTCTGGTTCGCGCGCCTGCGCAACCACCCCTCCATCCTCATGTGGAACCCGTCTATGAATACCGGCAGCTCCACGCGCGAAAACGCCGAACGCCTCGGCATGCTGCCCGAAGGCGAGGACCGCGTGCCCGGCTGGGCGGTGCGCGCCAACGAGATCATCAAACGCGTCGATCCCACGCGCATCGTCGCGCACCACTGCGGACCCGGCGGCGAAGTCGATCTGCCCAACCAGTACCTGAACTTTCTCCCCCTCCAGGAACGCATCGAATTCCCCTCGCACTGGGCGGAAAAGGGCGACATCCCCTGGGGCGCCATCGAGCACGGCACGCCCTGGCTCATGAACTTCATGAAACCGCTCGACATCCCGCAATTCACCGAATGGCACGCCGCGTATTTCGGCGACCGCGCCTACGCCGCCGAGACGGACGACTACGTGAAGTTGAGCGCGGACTACATTGCCCGCGGCAAACGCTATCCCACTGCGGACACCTGGATCCGATTTGCCCAAAACACCCTGCATTGGGAATTCGACACGCTCTTCACCCGCGAGACCAACCGCGCCTGGCGCGCGTGGGGAGTCCCCGGCGGCTGGAAACCCTGGAACTTCGACATCGGCTACGGCATCCCGCCCGCCCTCGCCGGCAAACCCGTCAAGGGAGATTTTTTCTACACGCAACTCACCGAAGCCGAAGCCCGCGCCACGCTCGCCGCCCCCCCCCCCTGGGCCAACCCCGTGTACCACGCCTGGCGCGAGACCATGCAACCCCTCCTCGCCTACCTCGGCGGCCCCCCCGAACGCTTCACTGCCAAAGACCACGCCTGGCGCGCCGGAGAAAAATTCCGGAAAACCGTCGTCGTCGTTTGGGACGGCAACGCACCCCGCGCCCTGCGCGCCGAATGGCGGCTCGAAACCGGCGGACGTATCCTGCAATCGGGTACGCTCAACCTCGCGCTCCGGCCCGGCGACATCGTCAAAAAGCCATTCGACCTGCAAGCCCCCGCCGTCAGCGAGCGCACCGACGCCCGCCTGACGCTTGTCATCAGCGACGCCGCAAGTGGCGCGGGCGTCCCGCCCGCCAGCGTTGCCGCACGGAGTGGCCCGGGCTTCCAGCCCGTGGACGTTGCCGCTCCGCCGCCCTCGCCGTGGGCCCGCGCGGGGGCGGGGGCGGGCCGCGCGCGCGCG
>JAISAX010000077.1 GCA_031266495.1 Opitutaceae bacterium | reverse complement strand
CCCCAAGGGTGTGTCGCGGGCGGTGAGCGGGTTTACGTTAACTGAGATGGTCCAGCGGGAGTCGTCGAGCGTGAGCGTGGTGCCGGCGGCGGTGGCGGCGGCGAGCGGCGTGGTGGCTTGCGCGATGAGGAGGTTGTGGCGGGCGTAGTCGTGGCGGCTGATGCGGGCGCGCAGGCGGCACCGGTGGCGCGCGAGGAGGGCGGCGGGCCAGGGAGGGAGTGAGGGAGTGGGAGAAGGCGAGGGGGCGGGAGTGGGAGGAGGAGGGTGGGAGAGTGGGCGGGAGGCGGGCATGGTCAGAGGTCGAGTTTCATGCCTTCGTTGAGGAGGAGGAGGGCGAGGGCCTGGCCGTAGGCCATGGGGCAGACGGGGATGTTGCGGTAGTGGTCGAGGTCGCGGCCCATGCCGGTGCCATAGGAGACTTGCCGGACGGTGCCGTCGGGGGCGATGTTGCGCACGATGGCGTCGAGTGCGTTGCGTCCGGTTTCGATGAAGGTGTTGTCGAGGTAGCCTTTGCGGACGCTTTTGAGGATGCCGTAACCGAAGCCGGCGGTGGCGGAGGTTTCGACGTAGGAGCGCGGGTCGTCGAGGAGCGTGGTCCAGAGGCCGTCGGGGCGCTGGCATTTGGCGAGCGCGGCGGCTTGGGCGGCGAGGGTGTCGAGCAGGTAGGATTCGATGGAGGGGGGGAGGTCGGGGACGATGTCGAGGTATTCGGGGATGCCGGCGGTGATCCAGCAGTTGCCGCGCGCCCAGAGGGCGTTGGCGAAGTTGTGGCGTCCGTCGAAGGTCCAGCCGTGATACCAGAGGCCGGTTTTGCGGTCGCAGAGGTATTTTATGTGGACGAGGAACTGACGGATGGATTCCTCGATGTAGTCGCGGCGTTTGAGGATGACGCCCATTTTGGCGAGGAAGAGGACGGTCATGAAGAGGGTGTCGGCCCAGACTTGGTGTTCGTTGGTTTCGCCGGTGACGATGTGCTGGAGGCCGTGGTCTCCGGTGCGGGGCATTTCGGTCATGACCCAGTCGGCCCATTCGGTGCAGAGGGCGAGGCGGGTTTTGCCGGCGCCGGTTTCGGCGAGGTGCGCGAGGGTGAGCATGGGGGCCATGGTGTTGACGTTTTTCGCGGGGAGGCCGGCGCGGAGGCGGCGTTCGAACCAGGCGTTGATGGTGTCGAGGACGCGGGGGTCGCCGGTTTCCCGGTGGTGTTTGTAGAGTCCGTAAAGTCCCACGCCTTGGGGCCACTCCCAGAGTTCGAAGTCGATGATGCCGATGGGGCATGTTTCATCGATGGTCTGGTTTTCGATGCGTGTCATGCGTTTCGCGACGAGGTCGACAAGTGGAGGGAGGGCCGGACGGGTGTTTTTCATGCTTGTTGTGAAAATGGAAGGGCGCGGGCAAGGAAACCCGGCTGCGCGGGATGCGGACAATGCACGGGCTGGTTTACGTTAACTGAGCGGTGCCGGGCGGAGGCGCGTGACGGGGCGCGCGGCGGATGTGCGGCGGAGGAATCAGCGGGAACCGGGCGCGCGGTCGGCTTCGCCGGGGCGGGGCGTGAACACGGTCAGGCCGTTGAGGTTTGCGGGGGACGAGGAGGGGCGCAGGAGGCTGCACGCGTAGCCGGTGGCCATGCAGATGATGATGGCGAGGGGCGAATAGAAGGCCCAGTGCACCGGCGTGAAGAGTTTTATGAGGAGCATCGCGATGATGCTGGCGATCGTGCCGATGATGGCGCCGAGGCTGTTGGCGCGCCTGGTGAACATGCCGAGCGAATACACGCCGACGATGCCGCCGCCGAGGAGGGCCATGATCTGGCTCCAGACGGCCATCATGGACTTGATGTTGAGGCCGGCGAGGAGGAGCGCCATGGTGGTGCCGATGAGGCCGACGGCGTAGGAGGAGAGTTTGAGGGCGCGCAGGCGCTGTCTGTCGGAGGCGCGCGGGCGGAGGCGCATGTAGAAATCCTCGGTGAAGATGGTGGCGACGCTGTTCATGTTGCTGGCGACGGTGGCCATGGCGGAGGCGAAGATGGCGGCGATCATGATGCCGGCGAGGCCGATGGGGAGCGCCTGCACGGCGATGAGGGGGACGACCTGGTCGTTTTGGGCGCCGATGTCGAGCCTGGCAGGGTGCGCGTGGAAAAACGCGAATATCGCGATGCCCATGACGTTGACGACAAGGGCGATGAGGATGGCGCAAAAGACGTTCATGCCGGCGACGCGGCGCACTTCGTGTTGCGGCGCGGAGAAGACGCGCTGGATCATGGGCTGGTCGCCGGCGAGTTGCACCGTGCATTGCATGAAGGTGCCGAGGAAGAGTATCCAGACGGCGGGCACGGTGATGTCCCACGTGAGGAGGGCGAGGTCGAACTTGCGGTAGGTTTTGCCGATGTCGACGAACTCGCCAAACCCGCCTGGCAGCGCGAGGATGCAGACGATGATGACGGCGAGGGGCGCTACAAACTTGATGCAGCCTTGGAAGACTTCGGTCCAGATGACGGCCTTGAAGCCGCCGAGCGAGGTGTAGATGGTGGTGAGTATTCCCATCACGATGACGCTGACAAAGACGTTCAGGCCCGTGCAGGCGGAGATGGCGATTGCGGGGAGCACGAGCACGACGGCGGCGCGACCGACGGTGAGAAAGAGGATTTGCTGGGCGCTGGCGAGGAGGCGCAACGCGCGGTTGAAACGTTGTTCGAGATATTCGTAGGTCGAGGTGAGCTGGAGGCGTCGCAGCAGCGGGAAGATGAGATACGCCTGTATGAAGAATCCGGCGATGTTGATGAATATGGGGAAGACCCAGATGAGATTGGTGGCGAAGGAGAGCGCGGGTATCGCCATGAAGCTGATGGCGCTGGCGCCCGTGGCGAACATGCTGATGCCGGCGGCCCACCATGTCACGGAGCGGTTGCCGAGGGAGTATTCGGCGCTGCTTTCCTGGCGTCTGGAAAAATACCAGCCGAGCCAGGCCATGCCGCCAAAATAGGCGGCGATAAAGAGATAGTCGGGCCAGGCGAGGTTGCGCACGCGGCGGATGGGGGTGAGTTCGGTGACGGCGTTGCCGGCGGTGCTGATGCCGCCGACAGTGCCGGCGTTGCCGCCGAAGATGAGGATGCCGTTGTTTTGCGCGGGCACGATGGCGGGGTTGATTGCGGCGATGCGCCCGCCGGTGTCAGCCCATGCGTCGGTCACGATGTGGTAGAGCCAGACCGGGCGGGGGCCGGATGTGTTTGCGGCGGTGGCGAAGTTTGCGGCGATGGCGAAGGGCGCGGTGGTTTCGGGTGTGGTGTCGCCGCCGAGGACAAGGATGTGACCTTGCCCGCTGGGCGCGGCGGCACCCGCGGCCATGGCGACAGGGAGCGGCTGGCGTTTTTCCCAGCCGCGCTGCATGGTGCCTTCGAGCGGGACGGGGCGGTAAATCCATGTCTCGTTGCTTGCGCGGTAACGAAGCGGCGTGGCGTCGGGCGAGGCAGGCGCGGTGGCGGTGGTGGAAGGCGTGGTGGTGGCGGCGGGCGCGGCGGGCGCGGTGGCGGGGATGATTTCGCGTCCGCCGGCGATGATGAGCACGTCGTATTGCGCGGTGACGATGGGGAGGATTTTGCCCGCGCCGGGGAATGATTCGCGGCGGGTCCAGATGGCGGTGGCATTGGAAAGATCGAGGGACCAGAGGTTGGTTTCGGCGGATGCGGCGCGGCGCGCGTCGGTGGTGCCGCAGACAACATAGAGGGTGTCGCCGATGACGGCGGCCCCGGCTCCGGCGAGCGGTTGGGGGAGGTCGGGGAGCGCGGTGGTTTCGAGCGTGCCATCGCGCCATGCAAGACGCGTGACGGCGGCGCTGGCTTCGGAGCCGGCCATGCCGCCGATGGTGATGATGGCGTCGCCGTATTGGGCGGAGGCGCCCCAGCGGCGGCGGTCGGGCCAGGCGGTTTCGGTCCAGGAGGGCGTCTGCGTGTTTTTGCCGCTGGCGGCGTTGGCGGCAGGGAGCGTGTGAAGGGTTTGCGTGGCGCCGTCGGCGAGGATGAGCATGCCGCCGCTTTTTCCGTGGAAGGCCCCGGCCCGGTCGCCGGCGAGCGCGGTCGAATCGGGCCAGCGTGTTTCGTTGACGAGCGACGTGTCGCCGGCGCGGGCCGGCGCGGGTGCGATGACAAGCGCAAGGAATGAGAGAAACGGAAACGTGGCGGAAAGGGAGCGCATGGGTGAGCAGCGAGCAGGGTTGTGCAGGGATGTGCAGGGATTAAAAAACAGGATTGATTGAACAGGATTGGATGGCGTTTCGACAAGAGCGTCAGCGGTTGGAAAGCTGATAATGAGTGTTGTCTGTCGCGTGTTGCACCGGCTGCAAGTCGCGGCCCCATTTTTCCATCGCGGGAATCTCAACGGTGTCGCTGCTTTCGCGCACTCCATCCGCCGTCTCGAACATGCAGTATGCGACCACTTGCTCATTTGGCGTGGGTGTTGCGATGGAGACTGTCCACGCGCCATCGCGACCCTGCCGGGCTGCGACCGACTGCCAGGGCACCGTATCTCCGGGTTTTCGCGCGGCGCCATATTTGAACGTGGCCCGCGGCATTCGTTTATACCAAAAAAATGCCTGTGTAACCTTTCCCTCGCATTGGGCGGACAACACTAGATTTTCATCTGTATTTTTAGCCGTCATGCCTCGCGCACGCGGCCACGCGGGGACGCCGTGCATTACCGATTCAAACCACTGGAGAGGAATCGTTTCGTCACGCACTTTCGTGTGGTTGTCGTTGGGTAGCATCAACAGTGCCTTCGGCGCAGGCAGCGCGCGCCAGGTGGCGAGCACCGCGGGCATGAAGAAAAAAATATCATCGGTGCCGGATAGCAGCAGGGTCGGAGTCCTGATGTCCGCGAGTCCATGCTTCGGATCCAGCACCGAAAGCCATCGTGACGCCGCATCAGGCCCGCCGTTTTTGAGGCGGCCAAAATACCCGCCCCAGTTCAATTCGCGCACAAACCCGCTCCCATATTTGAGCGCGGCGGCTTTCACGCCGGGTTCCACCGCAAGCGCAAGCAATGAAAGATGTGCTCCCGCCGACATCGCCGAAAGGCACAATTTCGACGGGTCCACATCCGGGCGCGCGCGAAGAAACTGCAACGCGCGACGGACAAAACGCACACCATTGGTGATCGTGTCGGCAGCCGGGTCGGACAGGTCGACGCGGCCTGCAACCGGGTTCCCGTCCTTGTCGAGGCGCGGTCGCGAGATGCGGGCAAAGGCGTTGAAATCGGAACGTGGCGAAGGCCGTTTCACGCCGTGTTCCTCCCGCCCGGCCCAATCAATGCACAGGCAGACATAGCCCGCCCGCGCATAGTCCACCGCGGACTCTGATGCAAGCGCCTGCCTGAGTCCCGCTCCATGCAAACGCACGACGCCCGGATGTTTCCCTTCGCGTTTGGGATGGGAAAGCCATGCATAAATTCGCGTTGGCATGCCATTGAAAGAAGCTCCGTTGAACATGATTTCCTCCAAAACCACGTCCTCCTTTTCCGTGCGGGACAGCACCGTGATTTCCAGCGGGTTGTCCCTCGCATCGGGAATTGAAAATAACTCCATGCGCAAAACTGCATCCGGCGCATCGTTTGGTGTTTGGGCAAAACCATCCGCAAAAGCGATGATACCCGCAAAGGCGGGGGACAGTGCTATGATGAACGGTGTTATGATGAATGGTGAAAGGAGGCGTGTGTATATCATGAATAATAAAGAGCCGTGCCGGCGCGGGATTTGTTTTTGCGGCGCAAGCCTGTATATGAAGACATGCGTGCAGGCAGGTACACGGAATACCCATGTGACAGCGTGCGCGACGGTGCTTTTATTTGACGTTAAGCAAGGGTCCCGCGCTGTTATGAACCGGGAAAGCGCGATTGCCGTGGCCGTGTCACGGCTGCCGGTCCGATAAGTCTGATCTGTCCGATCGGCCTGATCGGTCCGATAAACCCGGCGCGTTCGCGCCACCACCACCACCGCGCCAATTTGCAACCAGCACAAACCGCGCGGACGCCGCCAGCACGCCGGGACGCGTGGCGGGATCGGGAAACCACTCCTCCAACGCGTGCCGCTGGAGCACCGCGTAGGCGGCGCCCGGCCTCTCCCACCGTGCGCGAAAAGCCGCGCCATCGATGAAACGCGACGCCATGCGGCGCGACTCGGCCCGGATGCCGAACTCCAGCTCGCCAACATAGTCCACCACGCTGACAGTGCGCCCCAGATAAACCGGCAAATCCTGCGGATACGCGCCAAGCACAAACACCTCGTCGCCGGGCCGGAGCGCCGGCTTGAGCGCGAGCGCGATGGACTTTGTCCCGCGCACATCGAAGCACTCCGCCAGCGGACTGAACGCGACAAACAACGCTGCGAAACTCGCCATCATGCCCGCGAGCAACCTGCGTTGCGCCCCCGCCGCCGCCGTCGCCCTCGCGCTCCTGGCGAGCATGACGAGCAACGCCAGCGCGCCGCCCCCCATTCCGCCCGCCAGCACCCAGCGCCACGGCGCGATCACCGGCGCAAGATCGGCGTGTTTCGGCGGCACCGGCCACGCCGCCGTGCCGACGGCGAGCGCCAGCGCAAACAAGGCAAAAACCAGCGCCCCGCGGCGCAACCCCGGCGACGACAACCGGAACGGTAAGCGACACAGCGACATCAGCCGGGGGGGTGCTCCTTACCTACAAT
>JAISAX010000066.1 GCA_031266495.1 Opitutaceae bacterium | reverse complement strand
ATTCCCCCCCCCCCCCCCCCCCCCATCGCAGCCATCCGTTGCGCGCCACTCACTGCACCATGCGCCGCCATCTCCTGTTTGTGCTCCCGTTTCTGGCTGCATTCCAGGCCATCCCGGATGCAGCTCCCCATCCGTCATCTCCCGCCGGACGCTGGCTGCTCGTGGATGCGCGCCCCGCAACCGATACGAACGACACCTCCGCTTTTGCCACGCTCCGGGAGGCCGCCGTCCGTGTCCGACCCGGCGACGTGATCTGGATTGCGCCCGGCAGCGGCCCCTACCGCGAAGAACTCTTCATCCGCACCTCCGGCACGGCCGACGCTCCCATTACCATCGAAGGCAATGGCAACGAAATCACCGGCTTCACCCCGCTCGTCTTCCATCCCGCCACCAACGCGACAACGACCGGCCACCGCGTTGCCGATGTCACCGTGCCCTATCCCTTCGTACTCCGTCATCGCGGTCGCCGCATTCCCGAAGACGCCGCCACTCGCCGCTTCGCCAGCTCCGTAGTTTGGGATGCCACACAAAGAACGCTCACGTTAACCGATCCCGCCACCAACGACCAGGATTGGGAAATCTCTGCCCGCGCTTTTGCCGTCCGTATTCAGGACGCGTCCCACCACCGCTACCGCAACATCGTTGCCAGCGGCTCTCTCAACGACGGTTTCAATCTTCACGGCGCCGGACAAAACCTCGTCTTCGAAAACATTACCGGCTGCGACAACCTCGACGAAGGATTCTCCGCCCACGACGACATCCGTTGCGAAATCCGTGAAGGGCGTTTTTACGGAAACGACAACGGTATCTACAACATCCGGAAATCCGTCATGCGTATCCGTAACGTGGATATTTTCCAAAATCTTGGCATGGGTCTTGCCCTCCGCGAGGCCTCCGTCGAAGCCGACGACATCCGCGTCTGGTCCAGTGGCATGCGCCAGCTCCACATCGAACAAGACGGCGTCCTGCGTGGTCGCCGCATCGCCATCTACCGGATTGCCCACACCTCCCGCCTTTGGCTCACCTACAAGGAATCCGCCGGTTTCGGTGCCATCGCCACCCTCGGGGGCCAAGCTCGCGCGCCGGCCCATTCCGCCCTCTCCGGCGCCGATATCATCTGTGCGCCTGAACCTTCTCCCTTCGCCCCCAAACCATAACCCCCCCCTTCCGGCCTGCGCATGACCATGTGCTTCCGGTGAACAACACTCGTCACCATCGGCGGGTCGTGGCGTGAAGTCGAAGCTTTCCCTGCGGGAACGTCGCCTGCCAGATTCGTAATCGTTTGAAGATCAAGCTCTCACCCTTGACATGTCGCAAAATTGTGAAATTTGCGACATGTTTCCCGGATATGTCGCCGCCAGCGACATGTTTGCCTGACGTGTCGCAAAAATCCGAAAAATGCGACACGTCGCCTTGACGTGTTCCCGGCGGCGACATATCGTCCTGACATGTCGCAGAAATCAAAAAAACGCGCCACGTCCTCCGTGCCACGCTCCGTCGCCAAAAATATCAGGAAAGCGGGCTGGTATCCGGATATTCCTTACAATGATATTCCCTTGCTGCCGCCGCCCGCGCCGGTGGAACTGGAAACCCGCGCCGTGCTCAAGCAATGCATCACGGCCCGCGCCGCCGTGGCCGAACTCAAGCAAGCCGCCGAACTCATCCCGAACCAGGGCATCCTGATCAACACCCTGCCCATGCTGGAAGCCCGGGCCAGTTCGGAAATCGAGAACATCGTCACCACCACCGACCGCCTCTTCCAGTATCGCCAGACCGACGAACAGGCCGATCCCGCGACTCGCGAAGCCCTGCGCTACAGCCATTCGCTGCTCGAAGGCTACCGGACCCTCTCCACCCACCCGCTCAGCACCCGGACGGCGGAACGCGTTTGCAGCGAGATCAAGGGCATTGCCATGACCGTGCGCCGCGTGCCCGGCACCGCTCTCGGCAACAGCGCAACCGGCGCCATCATTTACACGCCTCCGGCCGGCGAAGACCACCTGCGTGAACTCTTGGCCAATTGGGGAAATTTCCTCCACGACACCACCCGCTCCGGCCTCGATCCCCTCGTCCGCATGGCGGTGGCGCATTACCAGTTCGAGGCCATCCACCCCTTCACCGATGGCAACGGCCGCACCGGACGCATCCTCAACAGCCTCTTCCTTATCCAGGAAAATCTCCTCACGCTGCCGATCCTGTATCTCAGCCGTCACATCATCGCGCACAAAGCCGATTATTACAGTCTCCTCCTCAAGGTGACGCAGGAAAACGCATGGGAGGAATGGTTGCTCTTCATGCTGCGCGGCATCAAGGAGACGGCCCGCTGGACCGTACAAAAAATCGCCGCCATGCGTATCCTGCAAACGAATACCATCTGGCATGTCCGCCGCGCCGCGCCCAAGATTTACAGCCGTGAACTTGTCGAGGCGATCTTCGAGCTTCCCTACTGCCGCATCCAGAATCTTGCCGAGCGCGACATCGTTGCTCGCCAGGCCGCCTCGCGTCACCTGAAAGCGCTTGTCGGAATCGGCGTGCTTGAGGAAAAAGTCACCGGACGCGAAAAACTCTTCATTCACCCGAAACTCATGCGCCTGCTCACGCAGGACGATAATGACATCGAGCCGTATCCTGTTAACTGATGTTACGCAGACACGTTTTTGCAGGGGCGTCGCTTGCGACGCCCCTGCAAATGGCTCACCCAACGTGCGGCGGGATTCGCAAGCGAAGCCCGCTACGGTCGATCCGCGTAACTTTCAGCCAGTAAGGAACCGTAAGGAAAGAAACAGTACGAATTTGCCTGGTCTTGAAGAGCGAGCCGGTGTCGCTGACCCGGTCATTTACCTCGGTAAACTCCCGAGTCAGCTCCTTGGCTCCCTCTTCAATCCCGGCGCATCTTCGCTCTGTTTCTTTTTCCTTACGGTTCCTGACTGACGCTACGCGCGCTGGCGGCTGCGCAGGACAAACGCGCCCGCCAGCACCAGCAATCCGCCCGCCAACGCAACTGCCGCCGGCTCGGGCACGACGTTCAGCACAACAATGTCATACAGATTCCCGCCCTTCGAAATCGCCTGCCACGTCGAACCGTCCGCGTTTTGCGTGAGCAGCGTGTAGCCCAGCGTCCCGGTGCTGTCCCCCTCCCCGATCGTGGAGCCGGAAATCAGCGCGGCGACGTCGAAATTTTCCAGCGTGCCCGCGTGTTCGGCCACGACTTGCGCGAGGAACGCGTTGTTGAAATCCACCGTCACATCGCTGGCGCCCTTGAGGGTCAGGCTGGACGCGGTGATGGCGTCGCCAATCGCATCGAGCGTGAACGCGAGGTTCGCGTTGTCCAGGATCAGCGTGTCCATGGCCGACGCGCCCTGGCTGGTCCAGGTGGCGTCCGTGATCGAGAATGTGGACGCCACATTCTCGCCTCCGCGAAATGCGCCCGACACCCGCGTCTTCGCGCCCTCCACGTAAATCTCCGCAACCGAGCCGATGTTTTCCGCCGCCAGCGATTCGTAAAAAATCCCCGTGTCGCTGGCCCCTTGCGCTCCGTCCCGGATGGTCACCGTCATGTTGGTGGCGTTCGCCCCCGTCCGAATCGAACTTGAAATCAGCGCTCCCGCGTGCGACCGGAGCGTGCCGCCGGAAATCGTAATGGCACCTGGAGCCGATACATCCGGGCTGTTATCCGTGGAATTCTGGATTTGTATGGCATTCAATTCTCCATAAATATCAGACTTTGATGTAGTTACCATCCCACCGTTCCCCACATTGACGCCAGTTCCTCCCTCGCCCACACCACGAAACTCGCCGTCCGCCGTCGAGATTTGTCCACCGGATGCCCATAGTGCGAACCATGCCTCGACCAAGGCGCCTGCGCCGATAGAAATGGTTCCTCCGGACCCCGCATATGCTCCCGTTCCGGCCAGGTGACGGAGTCGCGTGTTGGTTCCAGTGTTCAGTGTGCCTCCGGATGTCGCCGTAATTGCATAGCTCTCCATGCGCGGCCCTTCGCGGTTTTCAATGATTGTGACCTTTAATGAATCCGTTGCTTCAACAGTGCTGGAATTTCCCGCCTGCATCCCTACTGGCGTGGCCATGCTGTCGGCATACAGGGTGACTCTGGTGTTTGATCCGAGATACATCTGGCCATCATCTCCTGTCGCGTGGAGCCCCCGGACAGTGCCGGAAAACGAAATCGGGGAGGCCTCGGAACCGCCAACAACCTGAAGAGCCGTCGCTGTAAACGAGGTATTGGCACTGCCCACCACTCCGCGGTAATTCGTGTTGATGAGGGAACCGTTGCCCAGGTCCATGCTGCTGCCGTCACCGCCAAGCTGAACGGTTGCCACGGATGTGGCGGTCGAGGAAACCGTGATGCCGCCGACGTCGCCGACCGGGTTGACAACGATGGAGCCGCCGCTGTTCGCATACAGGGCGCGTGCGCCTGCCACGCTGACGGTGTCGCCAGCCTGAAGCGTGAGCGTGGAGCCGGATGCCGTTTGCGTGTCCGTATAGTTGATGGCGAAAAGCCCGGCAGGGACGAAAGCGGCGAGGGTCGCGACGAGTATGGTTTTTGCCCAATGACAGGCTATACCGGCCTTCCCGGGTGATCTGTCAAAAATCTCTCCGGTGGTGGCGGTGGCGGTATTGGCAGAGGCCGGTTTTTGTCCGGCGTCCGGAATCGTATCCATGTTCCGGATATTGGATACGGAGTGGCTGCGGCGGCTGTATCGGGTCATGTCTGTTCGGGATTTGTTGTCTTCGGGAATGTGAGAGCCGGATAATACCATGACCTCCGGACCGGCCCCGGTTTTTACCGGAAACCGTCCGCCTGACAACCGGAGAGCGATGTCGAGCCGTCCTGCGGAACTCGCTAAAATACAGGGAGTTGACGTCCGAAACCGGTGGCCATAAGCGACCTTGGCCGGAGCACGAAAGTGCATAGGATCAAGTTACGGGATAAATGGCGAAACAGGACAGGACGGGGACATTCCCGTCCGGGCACGCGCGGGGGGGGGGGGGGGCTTCGCGCCGGACAATAAACAAAACAACAGTTAACGGTGAACGCTGAATAACTGAAGTTACGCGCTGATGTTACGTAGACATCGTTTTTGTAGAGGCGCACTGGGCCGTACGCCCGTTGAGCGTGCCTCTGCAAATCCGGCAAATCATATGGCGGGCGCACGTGAAGTGCGCCCCTACAAAAACGCCCTCCGCGTAACATCGGATTTTCATATGCATTCCTTACCTGGCGCAGCGACGCTTCACGAGCAGAGCGGAAACGACAAGCCCGGCGAATCCCGCGAGAAAAAGGCCGGCGGTGGCGGGTTCGGGGATGGCGCCGATTGTGATCGAGCCGATGTAGCCGTCGGTGACACGGCTGGCGGTCGAGGAGCCGGGCGTGGCCTGAAGTCCGATGTAGAAGCCGGTCCATGCGCTTGGGTCCAATGCCGTCGCAAAAATGCCGCTCCTGGTTCCCGACTCGTCGCTTTCGGTCGCGGATACCACTGTGGCTGACCATGTCGTGGATGTGAGCGTGAACGAGGCGTATTCAAGGTTTGAATAAACACCGGCCCCAAACGTCCATGTCGCCAGCACCGTGCCTTGGCTGAGCAGCTCCACTTTCGTGCCGGAGCGGTTTATCCTGAAACAAATCCTTTGCGTGAGACTGCTGGTAAGGCTTTGCGTATCTCTGTGAGCGATACCAAAGCTGAACGAATTGGCCGTGCCGCCTCCGGTGAGCACCATGGCCACGTCGTCGAAGCGAATGGTAAGGCTGCCGTTCCCGAAAAGATCGAGCTGGCCGGAAAGCGAGGCGCCACTGAAGACGTTGGCAACGGCAGAGGCCCCGGTGCCGGAACTGGCCGACAAATTGAGGCGACCGCCGTGGCCCGGGTCGTAACCGAGCGAGGCGGAGCTCTTGTCGGCCGTCACATCAAAAAAGGTGGTCGGGAACGCCGTGGTGACATCGGCTCCGCTGGCGAAGTTGATCGTGGTGGCGGCGGACGCGGTTTGTATGCAACCGGCCATGATGGCGATTGAAGCGAGGGCGGCAAAGACGCTCGCGGATGTTGGTGTTTTCATGGTGTTCGGATGGGTGGTTTTTATGGCTTGATGGCTGTTTCGAGAATAGCGGGAAGGGGGGGGGGGGGAGGGAGGGACGGTCAGGTGGAGCGGGCGTAAGCCTCGGGACTGACAACCGCTTCGGGGGTGAGGCCGGAAAAATAACGCTTGAGGTTCTGAATGGCGAATTGGCCGATAAGCGGGTCGGCATCGTCGGTCGGTCCGGCGATGTGCGGAGAGAGCACCGCGCCTGGAGCGCGCCGCAATGGATTATCGGGGGGCAACGGTTCGGCGCCGTAAACATCGAGCGCCACGCGAATCCGCCCCGACAGGGACTCGGCTTCGAGCGCGGCCTGGTCCACAAGCGCCCCGCGGGCGATGTTCACGAAGAGGGCGTTGTCTGGCAGCCGGGCGAGCAAGGCTGCCGTGATCGCGCCATGCGTGGAGGGCGTCAGCGCTTCACAACTCACCAAAACGTCGGCATCGGAAAACAGGTTTTCCTGCGAGACGGCGGGCTCCACGCCATGTTCGCGTATAAAGTGGCCGGGGACGCCTGCCGACCAGGCCCGGAGACTCACACCGAAGGGGCGAAGCAACGTCACCAGTTCGCGGGCAATCGCGCCGAATCCGAAAATCCCCACCCGCTTGTCGCGCAATGTGCGCGTGCTTATTCCCTGCTTCCATGTGTCGGCGCGCAGGCCGGCTGGCCACGCGGTGATGTCACGCAGGGCGGCGAGAATGAGCAGCAGCGCGTGCTCGGCCACCTGCGGCGAGACAAGCGGCCCCCAATTGGAGACAAGCAGACCGTGCCTGATCAGCGCCTCGGGAATGAGCCGCCGCACCGAACCGGTGAGATGGCAAACGTAGTTGAGCGGGCATGATTCCGGTGTTTCCGCAAAGGCCCGTAGCGAGGGAGTGGACCACGACGAGACAAGAACGGAGGCGTTGAGCTCCCGCAAACGCGCCGCCCATTGCCCGGGAGCGGGGTTGTTTGTCACCTCGAAAAAAACGGGCATGTTTCGCTTCTCCGGTACTTCGGGAAAACCGCCGGGGAAAAACCGTTCCAGCGCCTGCTGTTTCAGCGCGATAACCAGCGATCCTGTTCTCCGTTGCATGGAGGAATGGATACGCGGCATGGGTGAATCCGGACAGGATGGAGCGTCGGCAAGTGTGGAGGCGGAAGGCATCGGGAAAAAACGGGAAGCGGGAAACGGGAAACGCCGCCACGCTGCCGCAAGCCCGCCATGAGGTCGAGGCCGCTTGAAGCGCAAAATACTGACACAGTCCAGCGGGTTTTAGCGGGCGGTTTTCCCGACAACCGGTAGTCCCAAAACGGTCACACGCTGGGGAACTTCCGGCACGCCGCGCTCGCCACGATGCAGCAACGAGACAAGCAGGTTGCAGGCCGCGACGCCGATCTGTGGGGAGTTTTCCCATACACCGGAAATGTCGCCCTCCCGTTCCCTGACGGAGGGGGAGGCCAGACAGACATCATCGGGCATGCGGAGGCCGGATTTACCCAGCCACTCGGCCATGTAGTAGCCGCCGACAATACCGTCGGGTTTGTAGTGATCCAGCCATGCCATCATGCTTTCCGGCTCGGGCTGCGCATTGATCAGGGGAGGGATGCGGACGCTCTCGCCAGCCATTTCGAGCGCGGCAAGGAAACCGCCGAGATAGGTGAGATTGGTGCGCTTGATATGATTGCCGGCGAGAACGAAACCGATGCGCCGGCAACCGGCAGCGAGCAGACGTTGCGCACAATCAATGGAGGCCTGGAATTGCGCGGCGGCGACCGTGTGCAGCCGGGGCACCTTCAATGTGTAGCCAAACGAGACGGCGGAAAAGTTGTCCCAGGGGAACCCGGTGATTTCCGTTTCCGCCGCCGGTTGCGGGCAAACGAGAATGCCGGTGATGTTTCGGGCGCGAAAAATCGACGCGATTTTTTCGGGCCCGGCGCCGCGTCTGGCCAGATCGAAGGTTTCGATGGAAAAACCGTGGTGTTGGGCCGCCTGGCGCGCGCCTTCGTGGTAGTCGCGGAATTGGGAAAAGCGCGTCCAGTCGTATCCGCCCCGGCTGCTGAACAGCCAGGCGAGGGTGCCGTGGTAGTTGGACGGACGCAGGCGGGTGCGGTAGGCGGCGAGCGCGGTGAGCATCGGGTCGGGCGAGTAACCGATTTCCGCGGCGATGCGCCGGATGCGCTCGCGTGTCGCGGGCGGGATGCCGGGGTCGTTGCGAAAGGCCATCGAGACTGCCGAGCGCCCCACGCCGGCGCGCAGCGCGACATCCCTCTGGGTGATGCGTTTTTCTGCCATACTGGATTGTGTCAGTGGCCCGCTTGTTGCCACGCAAGAAAAAATCACTTTGCCTGATTGATAAATAGACAATTCGCCCGCCACAAACCCTGCAACACTCCCTCCCCCCCCCCCCCCTGCCATGAACACCCATCCGATATCACAAAGCAGCTCCATGTCGCGACCTGATCATGATCAGGCAACAGGACTCCCCCGTCATCCTGTCAAGATCGCTTCCCCCGGCTTCACGCTCATCGAGTTGCTTACGGTCATCGCCATCATCGGCATTCTCGCGGCAATCCTGATTCCCGTCACGGCATCGGTCCGGGAAAGCGCGCGCGTGACGCAATGCCAGGCCAACCTCCGCCAGACTTACATCGCCCTCATGATGTTCGTGGACGACAACAAAGGCATGTTGCCCGGACCGCTGACCGGCGCACAATCAAGCCGGTACACGGAAACGAGCAACAACTCCTTGGCGAAACACCTCGCGCCCTACCAGGGTCTTTTGGTGGACTCCACGCAGCGGGTGAACCCGTTCCTGCTTTGCCCCGCGCACCTCGCTCGTGACGGGCGGGACACGACGACGCGCAGTTACGGCGTTCCCAACGCGGGCACTTCCGGGCGTCCGTTCGGCTACTCGCAAAGCGGAGGGTCAATCGCCCCCGTCCGGCTGGCTGACTACATGGCGAAGTATAATCCGAAAATCTACTGGGCTCTTCGCGATGACGATTCGGAGATCATCCATCCCGGAAATTCCAACTACACGCCGCAACGTACCCACAAAAAAGGACACAATCATCTCTTCTTCGACGGCTCCATCCGCTTCCTGAACGAGGCCGACCGCATCGCACTGTATCAGAAAATCGCTGACGGAATAAATTAGCCGCAGTCCGCGCCTTCATTCCCTCCCCCTCCCCCCCCCTGTCCGTATCCATTTCCTGCTGATGAAAAGAACGATCCTCGCCGCATTGTTGTCATTTCCCTGCGCCTTCGCAGAACGAGAAATATCCGCCGCTGCCACCGTTTCGCTTGCGGAGACGCCCATTGAGGAGCGCCCCCTGGTTACCCGGTCCGATTCCCTGGCTCGCGCTGATCGCGAATTGTCCCGGTGGCGCGCCGCCATCGGCACGGAACGCCCGCGATTGTTTTTCGACAAAACGGAATGGACGACGTTGCGCACCCGCGCCGCCGCGCCGGAGGCGTTGCGTTTTTTCGACGCCGCGCTGGAAACCGCCGCGAAAACCGGACCTGCGCCCGCCTATCGTTCGCCGAAGGAAGTCGCCAACGGAAAACCGCTCCGCGCCAAATTCACCGAGGAACTCTGGCAACGTCCCGCCGGAGACGACATGGTCGCGCTCGCGCTCGCCGCCGTGCTTCGCCCCGATGAACCGCGCTTTCGCGACACCCTGCGCGAGTCGGTGCTGACGGCCTGCGCGTATCCGGGTTGGGGCAGCGAGAACGCCGACCTCTCCGCCGCGCACATCGCCCGTGGCATTGCCGTGGCCCGCGACTGGCTTCCCGATTTGTGGAGCGCGGACGAACTCGCGCTCATTCGCAAAACCATCCGCTCGCGCATGGGCGACATGCTCGCCGGGCTTTATGGAAAGGCAAACTGGGCAAGACGCCACGGGAACAATCACAACCAGGTCGCCGCCGCCGGGCTCGGATTGTGCGGTCTGGCATTTTTGGACGAAGTCCCCGGGGCGGCGGAGTGGCTGGCCGCCGCGCAAACCAATTTCGAGCGCGTCATGCTTTACAACAACAGCGACGGAAGCTCGGCGGAGGGCGTTCCTTACTGGAGCTACGGAATGTCTTTTATTCTTCAGTACATTGAAGGCGTCCGCCGCGTCGTTCCCGGAGCCGCGTCGCTTTACGAAAGCGACTACCTGAAAAACGCGACGGCGTTTCGGCTGACCAGCGCCACGTCGGGCTTCGGCGGGCTGATGCAGTGGGGCGACGCCGTGAACCGCGATTTTTACGGTCCGCAGCATTTGCTGCACCGCCTTGCCTCTGTTTATCGCGACGAAGGCGCGCAGTTCCTCGCGCAAAACATTCCGCTGGCGCCCTTCGGCGGAAACGATGTCCCCGTGTGGCGGGCACTCTGGTTCGACCCGGCGGTCAAGGCATCCCCTCCGCATGAGCTGGACCGCCACCTGGCGGCGGGCGACATCGCGGCCTCGCGCAGCGGCTGGAGCAGCGACGACTACCTGCTCGCCATCAAGTCCGGTTTTACGCGCCGCAACCATTCGCATCTCGACATCGGCGCACTGGCATTCGCATTTGGCGACGAATGGCTGGTCACAACCCCCGGCTACGGAAAAGGCAATGGGCAGCGCGGCTATTGGCAAGGCGCGGGGCCGCGCTGGACGTTTCAGGCCAACGCCACCGAATCGCACACCACACTCCTCGTCAACGGGGCGAACCAGCGCTCCACGTTCGACTCGCGGGGCGTCATCCGGAAATTTTCAAGCGAGGGAGACTGGTGCTTCACCGACATTGACCTGACCGGCGCTTATGATGATGCGAAATCTGTCCGTCGCCGTGTGCTCCACCGGCGGGGAGACTACATTCTGGTTGTTGACGATGTGCGTGGCGTCCGTGCGCCGGATGCGAGGGGGGGGGAAGGGCCGCTGATCGAGTGGCTGCTGCAAACAAGCCCGGCGGGCGCACCCGGGGCGGGCAATGCCCGCGTAATTGAAATCAAAGGACAATGTGGCGGATTGGATGTCAACCTGCTGGCGCCGGGCGGCGCCGCCGGGTTCGCCCCCTATACGCCGCGCAGCAAACACCCTGATGTGCAGCCCGGACGCCTCAAAAGCTGGACGGCGGGTGTGCCTGATGCCGATGCGGAATTCGTCGTGTTGCTGGAACCACGTTTCGGGAACGCTCCCTCGCGCATCCATGCTTCAATGACAAAGCGCGGCAACGGAGCCCGCGTCGTCACGGTGAAAGGCGGTCCGCGAACCGGTGACGGCGAATGGATTGATACGATCACGGTTCCGTCGTCGTCCGGGGCGGCTACCTATGAACGCCGAGGGCGCTGATATGACAAAGGGCGCGCCGTCGAAAACCTGGACGGCGGGCGGACGAGATCGCCAGCATCACGTCACACGCGGTTTTCGACGGATTGATAAACGACGTGGTGCCGCGTCCGCTGATCGGACGTTTTTACGGATTGTTCCGAGTGACCAGCCTGATTGGCGGAATTGTATCCAATTACTGGATAATGGGGTTTCAAGATCAGGGAAGGCGAATACCCTCCCCCCCCCTCCTCCACTGTTCCCGCTGAAAACGTCGATGAACCTGTTATGTGGAGTTATGTGGATCGAACGCAGGGGCTTCGCAAGCGAAGCCCTTACCTTTCGGCTGCGTAACATCAGGTGATAAAAAATCCGCGAAGATCTGCCGCCGCAGAAATTCAGACCCGATGCCGCAGTCGGCAGGCCATCCCCAGCAGCCCGGCGCCCATGCCCAGGACAAGTGCCACGGTCGCCGGTTCGGGGACAGGGACAACGGGTGTCACGCTCTCAAGCGACGATCCCCAACGCAATTCGTCGATAGTGCCGACATCGTTGACGGATACGAAGCTGATGGCTCCTGTGAAGGCTCGTGTGCCGCTGCTGACGGTCTGGGTTGCCGTGGCTGTTACCGCGACACTGGCCAAGGCGGTCTCGTCGCCACCCGTGGCAAGAAAATCGGCAAACTGCGCTTCCGTAAGCGCCCAAATCGTCGCCGTGCCTTTCACGGAAGCACTGAGCGTCACCCCTGCATTGGTAAAGCAACTGATGATAATATAGGTGGTATTGAGTTCGAGGTCGGCAGTGCCCTTTTCTCCGCTCCCGATTCCAGGGCCATATCCCACCCCTACACTTTTCGAACCGGCCCGCGAATCCGCCCAACTGTTAAACCGATCGTTGACGCTGTCGGACGGAGAGTTGCCGATACGAATGCCCATGCCGTTGCCAACGGCATCAGTACCCTGGAATGTGAGATTGACCAGATAACTGCTCCAGAGAGTTCCCGTGTATCCGGAAACATCCGACGACAGGTATGCGCCGATGACATTTGTGCTGCCGCTACCCCCGTCCGTATTCGAAAAACCCAGTGCCCCGCCACTCGTGCGCAGCGAACCGAAGGTCAAACCCTCTGCCAACACGGTGTCGGTGTATCTGTTTCCAGTCGTACCACCATCCACATAAGCCCGGGTCGTATCCAGTCCCGCCGTATTTTCGTTTGGCGTACTTGTTTCAAGTCCGGCCCCGGGGGTGTAGCCGTCAAACCCTTCGTAAACGAGCAGGCCGGCCTGTACAGACGAGGCGCCAGCCAGAACGACAAACAGGGAAAAACAGAGCGTCAGGATTCTTTTCATAGGGAAATCACGAGATTCGTTTTCCATGAAGCTTCAGTCCGCCGACCGGAGCAAGATGTCTCCGTTCTGGTTGCATTCTGCCATGTGTCGCAGCCAGCCGGTTCCGGTTTCAGGCTGCCTCCGGCTTGCCCTCCTCCCGCCCCTCTGTCGCCCTCTGTCAACCATGCCGGAGAATCGGCGAGCCAGGCGACTGCGGCGATACGGAATTCCAGTCAGCGCCATGGTCTGCGTATCGTGGCTTTTTACTACGTTCCCATGTCATGATTTTATGCCGCAGTTGACCGTGCCTTGCACTGCGGGGGGGGGGGGGGGGACCGCGCGGGATGTGTTTTGTCAGCGGGTTTCCGAGACGGTGACGGGAGCG
>JAISAX010000006.1 GCA_031266495.1 Opitutaceae bacterium | reverse complement strand
TCGATCCGGCGGCTTCGCCGTCGGCGGGCGAGACGCCCGCGCCACTCCGGAGCGGGCGAGACGCCCGCGCCACTGCCTCTCCAGAGCTTGTCCTCTTTTTGAGATGCGCCCTTTCAGGTTCTTCGGGGAGAGCACGCGTCTCGCGTGCTCTCCCCGGTCCGGCCCCGCCCAGGCCCAGGCCGGATCGACCTCGCGTCAGCCTTGCTTCTCTTCGGGCGTTGCAGCGGCGGCGGCGGCGGGAGCGGCGGCGGCGGCGGCGGGAGCGGCGGCGGCGGCGGCGGCGGCGGCGGGAGCAGGAGGAGTGGCGGGATCTTCGTAGTCAGCGGGAACGGGCGCGGGCGCGGGCGCGGCTCCTTCCTGTTGTTGTTGCTGTTGCTGCTGTTGCTGTTCTTCGAGTTCCTTCATCGCGGCGCGGCGGGAGAGGCGGACTTTGTTGCTGCGTTCGTCAATGCCGATGCATTTGACGGTGATCGAGTCGCCGACCTTGACGACGTCTTCGGTGCGGCGCACGCGGAAGTCGGCCAGTTCGCTGATGTGGCAGAGGCCTTCCTTGCCGGGGAGGCATTCGACAAATGCTCCGAACTCTTTCACGCCGCTGACTCGGCCGGTGTAGATTTTGCCGACTTCGATTTGCGAGCCGCCTCCGCACAGGGCGTCGATTTCACTGATGGCGCGGTTCATCGAGTCGGCGTTGTTCGAGTAGATGAAGACTTTGCCGGAATCGTCGTCCGCGATGTCGATTTGCGCTCCGGTGGTCTCGACGATGCGGCGGATGGTCTTGCCGCCGGGGCCGATGAGGAGTCCGATTTTTTCCGGGTTGATCTGGATGGTCTGGATGCGGGGGGCGTAGGCGCTGAGGGTCTTGCGCGGGGCGGGGATGGCGGCGAGCATGAGTTTCAGGATTTCGATGCGCGCGGCGCGGGCCTGGTGGATCGCGGTCCGGGCGATTTCGAGCGGGAGTCCGTTGATCTTGAGGTCGAGCTGGAAGCCGGTGATGCCTTTGGTGGTGCCGGCGAGCTTGAAGTCCATGTCGCCAAAGTGGTCTTCCTCGCCGAGGATGTCGGTGATGGTGACCCAGTTGTCGATGGCGCCGTCGGGTTTGTTGCCCGTCATGAGGCCGCAGGAGATGCCGGCAACGGGGGCGATGATGGGCACGCCGGCGTCCATGAGCGCGAGGCAGCCGCCGCAGATGGAGGCCATCGAGGTGGAGCCGTTGGAGGCCATGATGTCGGAAACGAGGCGGATGGTGTACGGGAATACGTCTTCGGGGGGGAGGACGGGGACGAGGGAGCGTTCGGCGAGGGCGCCGTGGCCGATCTCGCGGCGGCCGGGGCCGGTGAAGCGGCCGGTCTCGCCGACGGAGTAGGGGGGGAAGTTGTAGTGGAGGATGAAGGACTTGGAGGTGGCGCCTCCGGTGAGGCCGTCCATGTCCTGCGCTTCCTTGGTGGGGCCGAGGGTCGCGGTGACGAGGCCCTGGGTGTCGCCTCGCTGGAAGAGGGCGGAGCCGTGGACGCGGGGGAGGACGCCGACTTCGGCGGCAATGGGGCGGAGGGTTTTCGCGTCGCGTTTGTCGGCGCGGACTCCGCGTTCGAGGACGGTGGCGCGGTAGGCTTTGTACTGGAGTTCCTCGAATACGATGGAGATGTCGTGGTCGGCAAAATTGCCTTCGCCGAGTTCGGCAAGGAGGGTGGCGCGGGCTTCTTCCTTGAGGGTGGTGATGTTGGCGGCGCGGACTTGTTTTTCGTATCCGAATATGGCGTCGGAGACTCGTTGCCGGGGGATGATGCGTTCGATGATGGCGCGGGCTTCGGGTTTGGCGACGACGAGCGGGAAGGTGGCTTTGGGTTTGCCGACGCGGGTGGCGAGGTCGCGGATGGTGGCGATGATGGGCTGGATGGCCTGGTGGGCGTATTCGAGGGCTTCGATGAAGCGGTCTTCCGGGAGCTGGTCCGCGGAGCCTTCGATCATGAGCATGTCTTTTTCGTTGCCGACGTAGATGAGGTCGAGCGTGGAGCTGAACATTTGCTCGATGGTCGGGTTGGCGACGAACCGGTCGTCGATGAGGGCGACGCGGACGGCGCCGATGGGGCCGTTCCAGGGGATGTCGGAGATGGCGAGGGCGGCGGAGGCGCCGTTGACCATGGCGATGTCGGCTTCGTGGATCTGGTCGGCGGAGAGGAGCAGGCCGATGATCTGGACTTCGTTGAGAAAGCCTTCGGGGAAGAGGGGGCGGCAGGGGCGGTCGCAGAGGCGGGAGGTGAGGATCTCTTTTTCGGAGGGTTTGCCTTCGCGTTTGAAGTAGCCGCCCGGGAATCGGCCGGCGGCGGAGTATTTTTCGCGGTAATCGACCGTCAGGGGGAAAAAGTCCTGGCCGGGGCGCATGGTCTGGGCGGCGGTGGCGGAAACGAAGACGTTGGTCTCGCCGACGGTGACGGTGACGGCGCCGTTGGCAAATTTGGCCATGTCGCCGGTGGTGAACTTGATCCCGAGGCCCGGGACTTCTGCGGTTTGTTTGTTGTTCATTATCGTTACGTTGCTTTCTGTTTGTTTCTGTTTGTTTCTGTTTGTTTTCGTCTGGACGGGGTGCGGCTCCGGTTATGTGTGTCTGTTTCGGGGGAACCGCGCGGTCTGTCTCCGGACAGGTTATCTGTGGTGTGCGGCGCGCGCAGTGAATGTGGCGCGCGTTACGGGTTTTACGGGTTTTGTTGGACCGGACCCGGGACCCGGGCGGCGCAGTGCCGCCGGGAGGGCCGGCGATGATCCTGCGGCGGAAGGCCGTCAGGAAAGTGGTGCTGTGGGCGCTGTGCTGTGGGCGCTGTGGGTGTGAAATCAGGAACGGGTGAGCCGTCTCGAATTCCCGGGAGCTTCGAGAGATTTCCGGTTGACGTCCTGCGCGGCTGGGGGGGGGGGAGGAGCAGCGGCGGCGGAGGGCGGCAACCGGAAATGTCCCGGAAGACTCGGCGCGGGCGTCTTTGCGGCGGCGGGTGGCGCGACGGGCGCGGGAAGCGCGGGTGACGCGGGAGCGCGCGGGGGGCAAAGACAACGGGCGACCTGCGGATCGGGTCGCCCGTCTTCGGGAGAGGTTTACTTGCGGAGGTTGAGCTTCTGGAGGAGTTCGGTGTACTTGTTGAGGTCGTGGCGCTTGACGTAATCAAGCAGCTTGCGACGGCGGGAGGCCATCTGGAGCAGGCCGCGGCGGCTGTGGAAGTCTTTCCGGTGCGTGCGCAGGTGCTCGGTGAGGTGGTTGATGCGGGCGGTCAGCAGCGCGATCTGGACTTCGGAGGAACCGGTGTCCTTGTCGTGCGTTTTGAAGCGGGTGATGATCTCGGGTTTGGCGATGGTTGGCATGGTGTTGGTTTGGACGTGGTTAACATGATCTGAGGGAACGTTTGAAAGTTCCGTGCCATCCGCGGGCGGGGCGGGGATATTCCGCACCGTTTTGCCGATGGCACCGTTCCAATCCGGCGGAGGCCGGACCAGACATGGTCAAGAGCCGTAACCGGGCGGCTCTTCACTAACGCAAGGGGAAAAGTTCCCGGATCGCCGCAGGCGGAGCAAGCTGTTTTTTTGCCATCCCTCGTGAGGGGGGGGTAACCCGAAGTGGTGTCAACGCCCCCCCCCTCCCCCCCGGAACGGCGGCTCAGACGCGGCGGGGGCGGGGATGGGTGCAGGTGCGGGGACGCCGCAACATGGCCCAGGCCAGCAACGCCAGCCCGGCCAACACCGCCCACGCGGCGGGCTCGGGCACCGCGCTCGCGATGATGCTCACCTCGCCGTTCGTGTAGAGCGTCGAGTAATCCCACGCCAGGCCGTCGGCCAGGGTGAAATCGTTGATGCTCGCAAAGGTGCCGATGGGGGGTCGCTCCGCTCACCAGGTCGAAGAGCTGGAACGCGTCGCCTTCCGCGCCGGTGTAGTTGTTATACGATACGAGTTCGAGCGTGCCGCCCAGCGTCAGCGTGGCGGTGCCGGCCTCGGCTCTGAAGACCAACTGGTCGTACTCGCCGGGGCCGGTGCCGCCGATCTCGAAGAACGCGGTGGCGTTTTCCGCCAGCGTCACGTTGCCGTTGATGGTCAGGGTGTCGGGCGAGTTGCCGGTGAGTTTTTGTCCGGTGAATTCGATGTCGGTCGTGCCGTCGATGGTCAGCGCGGCTATGGTGGCGGCTGTGCCGATGGTGATCGTTTTGCTCGCGCCGGGGTTGTCGCCGTTGACGGTCAGGGTGTCGCCCGTGAGGAGGGTCATGCTGGCGTCGTCGCGGGCATCGGCCCAGCCGGTGGCGGTCCATTCGAGGTTGAGGTTCTTGTCGTTGGCGGTCTTGACCTGGAGTTGCTTGTCCGTGCTGGCGAGCCAGGCGCGGCGGCGGCAAGGGTCGCAGCGGCAATGATGATGTGTGGTGTTACTGGCATTTGTAGTTTCATAGACGGACGGAAAATTGCGGATTTCAGATTCGAGATTTCAGATTTCAAAAGGTCGGATGCGGACAAGTGGCGCGCGGGGGGGGGGGGGGGAGGGGGTGGGAGGGGCAGGGTTTTTTGGTGTGGGCGGTGGCGGTGACATCCTCTTCGAGCGGCACGGGGATAGTGATTTCGGCTTCGCCGTTGCCTGCCCCGGCTCCGCCGGTGTTGGTGTTGCCGGCTTTGCCGGGGGCGTCGGCTTCGTCGCTGTCGCCAGCGTCGGGGCCGGGAGCGCCGGAGGGTTGATCGTCGGGGGTTTTGCGTTTGCCGTGGCGGCGGGGGCATCGGGCGCGGTTAGCGAGAGGGCGTTCACTTTTTCAAAAATGTCGCGCAGGTTTTGTTCGATGGCGGGGCGCAGGTCGCGCATGGCTCCGTAAAGCTGGTCGCGCAAGGCGTCTTCTTCGGCGAGGATCGGGGTGAGGGCGCTCTTGCGGGCGGGTTGCAGGGCGGTGTCGGCGGCGGCACGCAGGCGGTTGAATTCGCCATAGAGCGCGGCCCCGAGGCCGGTTTTTACGGGGTCGCTGTTCTTGAGCAGGCCGAGCAGGTCGGTCTGGAATTGATAGAGTTCTTCGTTGCGCAGGGCGTGGAGTTTTATCGTGTGCAGTTTCATCGGGTTTTTGTAGTTATTCGGGTTTTGGAACGAGGTTCGGAACGGGATTTTGAACTTTCCCCCGCAGGGGAAGGGCCGGGCGGGACGCAAAGGAGGGTTTCCCCCGCGGGGGAACGTCCAAACGGGCGGATGGACAAGCTTTCCCCCCGGGGGGAAAGTCCAAACCGGACGCCGGGCAGGGTTTCCCCCGCGGGGGAAATCCCCAACGGGCGGCTGGACAGGGTTTCCCTCGGGGGGGAATGGGCAAAATGGACTGGACGTGAATCGGCATGGGCGGGAGCAGACAAAGGCGTCACGAGGACGCATCCCGGCCACTTCGGGGGGTGGGGCTTGCGGGGTATCCCGGAAGCGTCCCACCGACTGCGGTGGCGCGAGATACCCGGTGCTGTTGAGGACGGCAACCGTCACAACGGCAAACGGCGATTCGCCAGGAATGTGGTAACATAAGCATGAACCAATCTGTTGCCGGTGCCGTGATCGCTGTCCGGTCGATAACAGGCGGGCGGCGGGGGCTGGGGGGGGGAGAGGGAGGGGGAGGGAAACAAATTAAGAATTAAGAATTAAGAATGAAAACACGGTGTTGCGGAGAGGGTCGATAATGGCGTTGGCTGGGGATCTTATGTCTCTCCTGCTCAAGCCCGATGACTCTCTGCTGTTTTATGGCGACAGTATCACTGACTGCGGTCGCGACCGCGCCAGTCTCGCTTCCCTCGGCGGAGGTTATGTCAACTTCATCAACGCGCAGCTTGGCAATCGCCTGCCTTCGTCGGCTCGCAAGGTCATCAACTCCGGCAATGGCGGCAACCGGATCTATGATCTGGAGTCGCGGCTGGATGCCGACTTGCTGGCGCATCGGCCGACCGTGGTCACTTTTTTGATCGGTATCAACGACACGTGGCGGCGGTTCGACCGCAACCTGATGTCGCCAACGGGGGAGTTTCGCGCCGCCTTCCGGCGTATCCTGGCGCGGATTACAACGGAGATGTCTCCGGCGCCGCATCTGGTTTTTATGGAGCCGTTCCTGCTGCCGGTGCCGGAGGATCGTCGCGCGTGGCGCGAGGATCTGGACCCGAAAATCACGGTGGTGCGCGATCTGGCGGTGGAGTTCGCCGGCGACCTGATCCCGCTCGACGGGCTTTTCGCCGCGGCGGCAACGCGCGCCCCGGCGGCGTACTGGCTGCCGGATGGCGTGCATCCTTCGGCTGCCGGCCACGCGCTGGTGGCGGATGCGTGGCTGCGTAATGCCGGGGCCGGGGCTGTCCGGAGCGGCTGAAAAAATACGCAGCCGGTGCCTGAAATGGAGCGGCGGCAGGAATGCCGCCGCGCCACGGGTTACGCGCCGTGGCAGTTTTTGTACTTCTTGCCGCTGCCGCAGGGGCATGGGTCGTTGCGCCCGACTTTTTTCACTTCCCGGCGTACGGTGACTTTCGGTAGCTGGATCTCCCTCCCGGGCTGGCCTCCGGTTGGCAATGCCCCCGCGCTGCCTCCGGTGGTTATCGTGGTGTTCACACTCATGCGGGGTACCGGGACGCCGGCGCCGCCGGCGGCATCCGCCGGCCCCTGGGCACGAGCGTTGCGCGAGAGGATGCCCAGCATTTGCTCGAATACCTGGATGTTCGATGCGTTCCGAAACAGTCCCGTGCAGATGCGCAGGCGCACGTTTTGCATCAGCTCCTCAAAATATTTGTACGCTTCGCCTTTGTATTCGACGAGCGGGTCTTTCTGGCCGTAGCTGCGCAAGCCGATCGATTGGCGGAGTTCTTCCATTTCGGTGAGGTGCGCTTGCCAGTGTTCGTCTATGGCTCCGATGATGACGTAGCGTTCGAGCGCTCCGAGGGCGTCGGGGTTTTCGACGGATTCTTTTACTTCGTAGGCTTTGCGGATGCGGTCAACGAGGTCGGCGGTCAGGGTGTCGAGGTCGGTCTTGCCGGCGAGGTGTTCGGTTTTGAGTCCGATGGGGAAGTGGGTGTTGCACCAGCCGACGAGGCTTTCTATGGCGGGGGGGGGGGGGGGTTCCTTGCCACCGTAGCCGGTGGTTTCCAGTCGGGTGAGGATCACTTCGTTGACTTGTTCAAATATGATGTCTTTGCCGCGGGTGGCGTGGATGGCGGCGTTGCGGATGCCGTAGATGACTTCTCGTTGCTGGTTGAGCACGTCGTCGTACTGGAGGAGGCGTTTGCGGATGCTGAAGTTTTGTTGCTCCACTTTTTTTTGCGCGCTTTCTATGGAGCGGTTGAGCCAGGGGTGTTCGAGTTCTTCGCCTTCTTTCATGGCGCCTTCCATGATGCGGGAGGCGAGGTTGCCCTGGAGGAAGAGGCGCATGAGTTCGTCTTCGAGCGAGAGAAAGAATTTGGTGAGGCCGGGGTCGCCCTGGCGGGAGCAGCGGCCGCGGAGTTGGCGGTCGATGCGGCGGGATTGGTGGCGTTCGGTGCCGATGACGTAGAGGCCGCCGTGGTCCGCGATGTTTTCGCCGAGTTTGATGTCGGTGCCGCGTCCGGCCATGTTGGTGGCGATGGTGACGGAGCCGCGTTGGCCGGCGCGGGCTACGATGTCGGCTTCTTGCGCGTGGAATTTGGCGTTGAGGACGGTGTGGGTGATGCCGGCGCGCCGGAGCATGCGCGAGAGGACTTCGGAGGATTCTACCGAGACGGTGCCGACGAGGACGGGTTGGCCGCGTTTGTTGGCTTCTTCGATTTCACGGACGACGGCGTTGAATTTGTCGCGCCGGGTTTTGTAGATGCTGTCGTTTTTGTCGATGCGGATGCAGGGTTTGTTGGTGGGGATGACTTGTACGGCGAGTTTGTAGATTTCGAAAAATTCGGTGGCTTCGGTTTCGGCCGTGCCGGTCATGCCGGCGAGTTTTTCGTACATGCGGAAGTAGTTCTGGATGGTGATGGTGGCGTAGGTGCGGGTTTCGCGTTCGATGGCGACGTTTTCTTTGGCTTCGACGGCCTGGTGGAGTCCGTCGGACCAGCGGCGGCCGGGCATGACGCGGCCGGTGTTTTCGTCAACGATCATGACTTTGCCGTCTTGCACGACGTATTCGTCGTCTTTTTCGTACAGGGACCAGGCGCGGAGGAGTTGCGAGATGGCGTGGATTTCTTCGGAGATGGTGGCGAGGTGTTCCTGGGCGGCGTGTTTGCGTTTTTCTTTTTCTTCGGGGGTGCGGGTGGTGTCCACGTCGAGCTGGCTGAATTCGGTGGCGAGGTCGGGGAGGACGAAGGCGTCGGGGTTGTCGGGGCGGAGGTGCTGGCGGCCGATTTCGGTGAGGTCGGCCTGGTGCTGGCGTTCGTCTATGATGTAATAGAGTTCTTCCTTCATGTGGAAGAGTTCGGTTTTGCGAAAGTCGGAGTTGTATTCGGTTTCGGTCTTGTCGAGGAGTTTTCTCCATTCGGGGGTTTCCTGGACGCGGAGGAGGAGTTTGTTTTTCGGGGTGCCCATCTTGACCTGGAGGAGGCGGCGGGCGGCGTGGGCGCGGTCGTCGGGCGCGAGGTCGGGTTTCTCAAGAAGGGTTTTCGCTTCGGCTATGTAGCGGTTGCAGAGGCGCACCTGGTCGGCCACGAGGTGTTCGACGTTGGGTTTGAGGCGCTGGAAGGGCATTTCCCGTTCGATGGGCGCGGGGCCGGAGATGATGAGGGGGGTGCGGGCTTCATCGACGAGGATGGAGTCGATTTCGTCCACAATGCAAAACCA
This sequence comes from Opitutaceae bacterium, assembly GCA_031266495.1. The sequence goes on along the minus strand of JAISAX010000006.1, from coordinate 3,653 downwards.
GTGGTCGCGTTGCACCTGGTCTTCCTTGCGGGTGGCCATGCCGTTGTCGCGCAGGTAGTCGAAGCCGAATTCGGAGGCGGTGCCGTAGGTGATGTCGCGCCCGTACATTTCGCGGCGCAGGTCGTTGGGCATTTGTTGCTGGATACAGCCGACGGTGAGGCCGAGGAACTGGTAGAGGTAGCCCATCCACTCGGAGTCGCGGCGGGCGAGGTAGTCGTTGACGGTGACGAGCTGGGTGTTGCGGCCTACGAGGGCGTTGAGGTAGAGGGGGAGGGTGGAGACGAGGGTCTTGCCTTCGCCCGTGGCCATTTCGGCGATTCGGCCCTGGTGGATGGCGAGGCCGCCGATGAGTTGCACGTCGAAGTGGATCATGTTCCATTCGAGTTCGTGTTCGCAGACGGTGAGTTTGCGTCCGCAGAGGCGGCGGGCGGCGTTTTTCACGGCGGCGAAGGCCTCGGGGAGGATCTGGTCGAGGGCGGCCTTCTTGTCGGTGGCGGCGGCGAGGCGGGCGCGGAATTCGTCCGTTTTGGCGCGGAGCCGTTCGTCGGAGAGAGACTGGTACGTTTGCTCGATCTCGTTGATTTTGGCCACGACGGGACGCGCCTTTTCGAGAAACTTTTTGTAGTGGCGTCCGGCGAATCGTTTGAACAGGAATGAAAACATATAAAGCGGCGGAGCGTAGGTGCGCTGGGACGGGTGGCAATTGGTAAAATGCCGGAGTGCCTGTCCACCTTTTGAAATGCGCCCATTGCCCGATCGGCCCCCATTTGAGGATTTACCTCGCACGCGCAGGCATTAATTACCGGTCCGTTCCGTTTCCCTCCCATGCGCTCCGTCCCGCATCCATTGTTTCTCCGTGCCAGACTCTCCTGTGTCCTTGCCCTGCTGCTCCTCGTTGCCCGGCTGCATGGCCAGACCGCTGAAGAAATCCTCACGACGAGCCAGACACTCTATATCAACTCCGACAGCCTTTCGCTGCATGTCGTCTCGGCCCGCTTCACCACCCGCAACCGCGCCCCGGAGGCAACGGACGAAAAACCGGCCAACCCCGTCCGCACCAACCGCCTCCTCCGCACCGAATACCCCTCGCGATGGCTGATACTGGAGCAGACCGTCAAGGACGACGGCCAGCCCGAAAACAACACCGCAAGCCTCCTCTCGCGCAGCCCCTCTTTCCCGCCCGTCAGCGGCACCCTCGGAGGCACGGCCAACCGCACCCAAACCCTCACCAACGCCGCGTTCGCTTCGCGCCTCGACCGGGTCAGGCATGCCCTCCTCCCCTCTCCCTGGTGGCGGCCCGACAACGATGAAAAACCGGCCCCCCTCCAGTCCATCGCCAAGCGCAAGGACATCACCCGTGACGGCTACACCGCCTGGCAAATCTCCTGCTACGACGAAACCACCCGTTACTGGTACTTGCTTACGATCAACAAGGAAAACCACCAGATAGAACGCAGCATCGCCCGGCGCGAGGCCCCTCCCCCCCCCCCGGGGTCCGGCACCGCAGACGACAAGGCCGGCGGCGACCTGTTCACGGCCACCGGCGGCGATCGCACTCCCCTGCCTTCCGCCAAAGCCGCCGATTTCGAAATCGTCGAGACGATCTTTTTCCGGCAGGAATTTAACCCCTCCCTCGACAACGCAGCGTTCACCGCCAGCACCGCCGTCCGGGAAATCCCCCTCCTCGACAAGGCCGATATCGGCCGCCTCACCGACAACCGCAACCTGATCACCGCCGCCCTCGGGATCGATCAGCTGCCCGCGCCCGACTCCGCCGGCGATGCGGTCGCCGACAACGACGGCCATGACGGCGACGACGCCTCCGGCCCATCCGGAAAAAAAGGCGGCAAGGCCGCGTCGCGCGCCCGCAACGAAACCCCCGCCGGCCAACTCCTCTCTCCCGGGCAGATGGCCGGCATCGTGCTCATCCAGTCCCGCGACGGCGCCGCCACCGGGTTCATGACCAGGCTGCGCGGCGTCGATTTTATCGTCACCAATCTCCACGTTCTCAGCGGCAGCGAAGGCCTCACCTTCCGCAATCTCCGCGGCGAGACCATCGCCGCGGGCCCGGCCTTCGGCGCGGTCGGCAGCGATATCGCGCTCCTCCGCATTGAGAAAGCCGAAGGTTCCCTCTCCGCCTCGCCCGACGTGATGAAAACCGCCAGGATCGGCGACAAGGTCGTCGTGGTGGGCAACCGGCTCGGCAGCGGCGTGGCCACGCAGGTGAGCGGGCTCATCCAGGGCGTCGGCCCCACCCTCGTCGAGGTCAACGCCACCTTCCAGCCCGGCAACAGCGGCAGCCCCATTTTCGACCTCACCACCGGCGAAGTGATCGGCGTCGCCTCCTACGCCGAGACGCGCAAGATCAACATCGAGGCCACCTACGGCACCGCCGCCCGCAAGTCCGCCAGCTCCGACACCGAAATCGAAAAACGCTGGTTCGGCTACCGGATCGATTCCGTAAAGAAATGGGAGTCGCTCGACCTCGACGAATTCAACCGCCAGGCCGCCCGCATCGCCGAATTTCGCGAATTTTCCGAATCCCTGCTCGAACTCGTGCAACTCCGGTTCGGCTCCGCGCGCCTCCATCCGCGCCTCTCCCCGCTCTTCTACAATTACGAAGACCAGTGCCGCCGGATGGCCGGCAACCGACGCGGCCTCATGAGCGAGACGCAGAGCTTCCTGCGCACCGTGCGCAGCCTCGCCGAGGCCTCCTCGCGCGAACTCAAGCCGGAAACGTTCTACGACTACTACCGCACCTGCCAGTACTGGGAAAACAGCATCACCGCGCAAAAGGAATTCCGCAGCCGGCTCGTCGAGGCCCTGAAGCAGTACGAAGCCAACACCAGCGCCATCGTCTCCCGGCTCGGCAGCGGCGGACGGTAAGGGCGCAAGCGCGGGTCAGTTCCGCGCCTGCCGCGACTGGCGCTGCTGCTGTTGCTGCTGCCGGCCTTCGCGCATCTTCCGGTTGACGAGATCGCGCGCCTGCTGCTGCCATGAAGCCGGGGCGGTCAAGGGGAAAAAGTATAGGTATTATTGATTGATTGATTGATGTTGGTGGACGGAGAGAGAGGGTGGGGCGGACGGAAGCAGGCCGGGAGGGGCCGATGCCGAGGGGAGGGAGGAGAGTGAACAGACGTTGGAGAGTTTTGAGTGAAGGCCTCTCGCACGGGTTCGATTGGCCCGGCGCATACTGCCATCCGTACTGCCTGATGCAGGACAAGGTGATTAATCCGCGTAACGCGGGAAAGGGAGGCGCTTCCGAGCGGCACCATCTACGCAACGAGGTTTTTTTCAAGACCTCAGCCACAGGGCCGTGCACGCGCCGGAAAACGCCAAAGTGTGTTCGTGGAAACGACGATCAAAGAACGGGGGGGGGGGGAGAGAGAGTTTTACGGGTCCATTTTCAAGCGGAGGCAGGCAGGGGGGATCAGGCGGTTTTCAGGCCGGGTTTTTCGGCGGTGGCGCGACCAGTGGCCAGCCGCCACAGGTCAATGGCCAGGTGCCGGGCAATGGCCACGATGGCGCGCCGGTGCTTGCGCGACCCGCTGGCCGCGGCGAGGAACTTTTTGACCGGCGGATACCCGGGCTGATAACGCACCAGCCGCCATGCCGCCTCGATCAGCAGGTGCCGCACCACCCGGTTGCCCTGC
>JAISAX010000829.1 GCA_031266495.1 Opitutaceae bacterium | reverse complement strand
GGGAGGGAGATGCATAACTCCGGATACGCACTGCGGCACGCCGACAAACGATGTCCTTGCTGCCAATCCAGTCAGTCGATCCTGCCAATTTTTCCAATCCTGCCAATGGCCACTCCGCTGCGTGCCGGCAAGATGCCGGCGGTCCCAGGCGCTACCGCGCCACACTCTAACTTCATCCCTGTCTGTTCTGCCTGTTCTCAGCCACTTTCAACTACACTCGCGAGTCGCCGGGGGTGTTCGATAGTCAACAGGAGGGCGCGGGTCTCGTGGTAGGCGGCTTTCCATTGCCAGCCTTTTGCCGATCCGGGACCGGGGATAAGCGTGCCGTCGGCGGCGACCTCGCGATACCAGCCGCCGTAGCGCGGATCAATGAGATGGTTTTGGATAAAACGCCATTGTTCGACGAAGCGGGTCCAGTAAACGGGATTTTTCTCTGAACCCCCAAATCGCTCGTGCAGGAGGAACGTGCCGGCCCGCCAGATTTTCTTGTCAGTGGCAGGGGGGGAGGAGGGGACGCAAAAATACCACCCGATGCTTTTCCGTGGTCCTTCTTTGTCGTGCATGGCTTCAAAATAGCACCCCATACCAAAAATACCATCCGATGCTTCCGCGAGGATCGGCCTGAGGAGGGATGTCCGCCGATAAACGGGATTCCACGTGCCCATCATGGAACACAATATTTGCCCTGCCATCATGTATCGGATACGGAGACTGATTCCCTCCCACCAGGCATATATAGTTGTATCTATTATTAACGATAGCGGCGTCGGAAGCCGCCATGGTTTTGCTCGGGGCCTCCAACTGTGAACGGGTGAGGGGGCGGCCCGTCCTATATTCCATATTTCTTATTGCCGATTCATTATAGCTGTAAGTCCAGTCCTGAAGGCGGAGGTTAAGCTCTCGGCGTGTGGCATTACAGCCCTGATAGGGGCGTTTCACCCTGTCACCGTGAACAGCCATGGACACGGTACCCATCCATGATTGATCCTCCGCCGGCACGTCGGCTTGTTTGGGCGGCAATTTATCACGATTATTTTCCGCATACAGAATTATATCGAGACCCACCTGGCGCAGATTGGAACTGCATGTGATGGCATTCGCCTTTCTCCGCGCAGACTGAATGCCCACCAGTGTAATTGCGGCGAGGATGCCGATGATGGCGATCACCGTGAGCAATTCTATCAGGGTGAAGGCGCTTTTGGGAAAAGCTGAAAATTGAAAGCTGAAACGCTGAAAATTCGGGTGGCGGGGCGCAGGGTTGGTTTTCATGGTAGTTTGGGATGTCAGTAGTTTGGGAATGTCAGGGATTTTGGTTTTTTAGCGTTTCAGTTTTTGGTTATGGGACAACCCGGATACCGCCGGGCTGGAAGCTGACTTTTATGGGATCGCTTATGTAGGAAATCCCATCGTCCGCCCAGATCGTGCCGAGGCAGTAATCCGCGTCTTTGAAGCGTAGCAACTGGCACGCATACGGTTGGACCGGATCAGATGGACGGAAAAGCGTTGGGTGCGTGGACGGACGGTAGAGGCCGCGGAGGTTGCGGGACGTCAGAACAAAAGTGGACGGGCCATGGTTTGCCTGCTTGTCCACGTTCCACGGGAGCGAAGACATCCATGCGCCCCAGTCGTCGGCAGCTTGGATACGCGCATGCGCATCGGGCAACAGCAACTCTGGAAAGGTCGAAAAAATAAGGTAGAATATGTTATCCCGATGGTAAATTTGCGGACACTCCATCTCTTGGCTGAATGGTTCGATTTGCGGGGGGGGGAGCACTGTCCACGCCTTCAAATCATCAGACACTGCCCAGCCCACCGTTCCTCGTCCACCTTCGGGGCCAGCCCGGTTGCTTGCGCAGACGAGTTGATGCCATTGGTCATCATGCTTGAATACAAAGGGGTCGCGCCAATGAAGAGCCTTGCGCGTGCCTGTACTCATCAACTCGTAATAGCGTTCGTCGCAAGCAGTGGTGGGATTACCTGTGTGCCGCGTCCAGGTCGAGAGGTCTCGTGACCATGCGATGCCTGTCAGGGCCTTGTTGCTGCTCGTGTATGCCATGGTATAGCCGTCGGCGGTTTTTACGATCGATCCCGTGGCCAGACATTCGTCCCAACTCCCGGCTTCGCCTCGACGCAGCGCCAGATCGAGGAGGGTCCAGTTGACCAGATCGGAACTCACCGCGTGGCCGATATCCCACACCTTGTGGGCAGGTAGATGATCCGCGCATGTCAGATAAAAGGCGTGCGCCACGTCGCCTTCGACATGAAACCAAGAGTCGCCAATGATGTTTCCCGGATGCTTGAGCATGATCTTTTAGTTCGAGGCGGAAGGAGTGGCGGTGTCGCGGTTTTCCTCCGGCTGGGCGGTTTCAATCGCAAGCGGAGTTCCCGCGTTGCCTGAGAAAGTGACCTGGCCGGGAACCTTCGTTCGCAGCGTCAATTCGGCAGAGCGCACGGATGTGCCGGAAAGGCCGCAGGACAAGGGTTGCTTCGCATTTTCATAGAGCAGGTAGGCAAAGTTGCCGTCCAGCTCCGCGTTGCCCTTCAGCCAAATCACACAGGTGTGACGCCCGTCGGTGAGCTTGATCTTGCCGGGCGCAAGCACTGTGGCGACGAACGCCCCCGGCGCATCGGTCGCGGCGCCGATGCGCGCGGCATTCAGAAAGGTGTTGGACAGGACGGAGTCCGAACGCAGCGCGATGTGGTGACCTCGTTGTTGGGGGCGCAAGCGTGTGGTCGAATAGAGCTCGGTTTCCACCACGGTTGGGGCGATGGATGCGTCCGCCACAGGCGCCAGGCTGCGCAAGCTCAGGCGCGCCTTGTTGTTCACCACCTCGAAATCAATCCCTCCTCCTGCCGCCGCGGTCTTGCTCGCGGCGGTGTCGGTGTGCCAGCGCCATTCATAGACGTGCGGGAGGGTTGCGCTCATCACATCGGCGATCACCAGAAACTTGCCGCCCACCATGATGATGTTTCGCGTCATCTTGTTGATTTTTAACTTGTTGTCGTAAGCGCCGTCGAAAATGGCAGTCGCGGCGACGACTTTGGGCGCGAGCCACACGTTTTCTGTGCGGATGGTTTTGTAGGCGTCGTAGGGTTCCTCGAACGTGAACCACGCCGTGCCTCCTCTCTTTTGGCCGACATCATCCACCAGAATGCTGTTGTGGTCGGCGGTTTCTTTTTTCCCGGTGTAACCGGTGTCGTTGGCCAAAAACGAGCCTTTGGCAAAGAGGATAAAGCTGCCGGCATCCGGATGGGCATGACTGAAGTTGCGCGATGCGTGCGGATACTTTTCCAAAAAAGCGCCGATGCGGTGCCCTGCCGGCGGACCTGATTTGATCGCGATGGCAACGGCATCGGGGGATGTCCAGTTCTCGCGCCAATGGACAACTTCCGAGTCCGAAAAATAACGCCAGGGCTTCTCGTCGGGCAGCGATGCGGGCGCGGACGTGGCAAGCGAGCGGACCAGTCCGGGCTGGTTGAGAAGCAACCCGTAAACGCTGTCTATACGACGCGTGAGCGGTGTTGCCGCGACGAGGCGGCGCACCATTTCTTGTGAGGTGGGATTGTTGACCTCGCGATTCACCAGGAACACGGGGGTTTTGAGGATGCGCGTCGGGTATGTGTGCCAAGGCAGCCAGTCATAGCCTTCCTGCGCCTTGCCGTTGTTTTCGACACGCGGACCCGTATCCCCAAAGTCGAATACAAAATCGGGATTCGGCAGAAAAATGTGCGCCAGATACGCGGCCTCGTTCAGGTATTCCTCGTGCGAAATCAATTCCTCGCCATACACCGCCTTGAGCGCGTGGGACGCGATGAAGAGACCACGCTGATAGTTCCAATAGGAAATGGATTCAAAACACCACGCATCCTTGGGCAGGGATTCCCTGACGCGTTGCAGGACATTGCGGCTCCAGACACCCCACTCACTGGCCTGCGGACTCTCGCCCGCCAGTGCGCTGGAAGCCATCAGCAACCCGGCGACAGGCGTGAAAAAGTGGTTCTGCATGTAGGCGTGGCGATCAATGTTTAGCATGTCGATATGCGTCTGCTCGGCCTGCCGGATCAATGCGGCGCACACGGCCCGCGCGAGTTCGGCGGGAACGCCACTGTGCAGGAGGTCGCAGGCGATGGAGAGGTTTTCCAAAACCTCGCCCGCGATGAGGTCTCCGCTTTCATAGAGTCGCGGGATGATAACAGGGGGGAGGTTTTGCAAGTAGGGCACGGCAGTCATGAGCGCGTCGCGATACTTCGTTTCGCCGGTCACCACGTAGGCGGCGGCAAGTTTGGCCAGAATGCGCGTGGCATCCTGAGGGGGCTTGATCGAAGCCGGCTTCTGCCGGAAAAAGTTCATCTCCGCGCCGCCGGCCTTGGGCAACAGCGCTGCAAATGAGCCGGGCGCGGTTTTGAAATACCGCCGCGCGGCCTCCAGTTCCGTTTGTGAAACAACAACTCGCGGATGCGTGCCGGCGATATCGTCCACAAGTTTCAGTTCGCCCGCCAGCAACGCATGGCGCGCCGGACTCACGTAGGGCGGGTTGGTCGCGACATACTTGTTGTCAACAAGAACCACCTTTTTGATCCGCACCTTCGCATCCGCCGGAGACTGGCCCGTTGCGCCAAGCCGGACGTTGATTCCGGTAATCGCATCCTCCTTGCCGAGTCGCGGCGCCTTGCCCGCAACGACCGCTCCTTTAAGGGGAACGATGAGCCAGTTGGGTCCGGTTTGGAGACTGGCTTTGCTGACCGCCGATTTTCCCTGCCCGGCCATAAATTCGATCGTCAAGGCGCCGTGTCCGGCTTGGTTGGCCGGTGCACCGGCATCCACTTCGAGACTGAGGCAAAGCACCTGGCTTTCCGCATAAGGAATTTCTTGCGAGAACCGCAAAGCAGCCATTGCCGATTTGGGTTCCGCAGTCAGCGACAGGCCGCCGCGCCATAGACCGATGATGCTTCCGTTTCCGTGGGCGGCGGGAGCAACTTCCATGGGAGTGGATTCGGTGGCATTGGCCTGCCTGCTTCCAGAAAGCAGCAAGGCCAGCGCGGTGACAGTCATCAAAAACCGGTGGTTTTGGAACATTAC
>JAISAX010000817.1 GCA_031266495.1 Opitutaceae bacterium | reverse complement strand
CGGGGGCCCCCGCCCACCCCCGGGGCAAAAGGACACCAGAGTCCAGCGTCCGGAGCCCAGCGTCCGGAGTCCCGTGATTCCTCCTTTTCCCACCACTTACACTTACATCCCCCCCCCCTCCTCCCCTCCCCCCCCCTCCCTCCCCTTCCACACACGGGCGGATACCCCTGCCATTGTCCTCTCTTCCCCGGCCCTGCAAGAAATCTACCAACTTCATTGTTTGGACTCCTGATATAAGATAATCTTAAAATATCATTCCTTCTCCGGTTCCGTCCGTCCCCGATTCTCCAGTGAAAACCGGTTTCGGCGATCGGTTCTGTGCTACCCCCCCGCAAGAAATGCACAGGCTTGCACAACGCTCGCCGAGTAGCGGCGACACCGCGCGGGGTATGGTGAACCTCATAGAGGACAGAACGACCAATTCAATCAACTGCTGCCCCCTTCAATCACGACATGATAAAGACCATCTCTCCCCTGAAAGCGACACTCGACGCCAACGAGGCGGTAGCCTCCGTTGCCTACCGGATCAGCGAATTTTTCGCGATTTACCCCATCACGCCCTCCTCGCCCATGGGCGAATGGGTCGATGAATGGTCCGCCGCCGGCAAGAAAAACCTCTGGGGCCACCGCCCCGAAGTCATCGAGCTGCAATCCGAAGGCGGCGCCGCCGGCGCCCTTCATGGCGCCCTCCAGGCCGGCGCCCTTGCCAGCTCCTTCACCGCCTCGCAAGGCCTCCTGCTGATGATCCCCAACCTCTACAAGATCGCCGGCGAACTCCACCCCTTCGTCCTCCACGTCACCGCCCGCTCCCTCGCCACCCACGCCCTCTCCATCTTCTGCGACCACGGCGACGTCATGGCCTGCCGCCAGACCGGCTCCGCCATGCTCTTCGCCTCCAACGTGCAGGAAGCGCAGGACTTCGCCCTCGTCTCCCACGTCGCCACCCTCCGCTCCCGTGTTCCCTTCATGAACATCTTCGACGGGTTCCGCACCTCGCACGAAATCCAGAAAATCTCCCTCCTCTCCGACGCCGACCTCGCCGCCCTCCTGCCCCAGGACAAGATAGCCGAATTCCGGAAACGCGCCCTCACCCCCGACGCCCCCTCCATCCGCGGCACCGCCCAGAACCCCGACGTTTATTTCCAGGCCCGCGAAGCCTCCAACCCCTACTACGCCTCCGTCGCCGACATCGTCCAGGAAACCTTCGACGACCTCGCCGCCCGTACCGGCCGCCAGTATCATCTTTACGACTACGAAGGCGCGCCCGACGCCGACCGCGTCATCGTCGTCATGGGCTCCGGCGCCGAAACCTGCGCCGAGACCGCCGCCGCCCTCAACGCCGCCGCCGCCGTCGGGAATGGCTCCGGCTCCGGAAGCGGCTCCGGCTCCGGCGGCAAGACCGGCGTCCTCAACATCCGCCTCTACCGCCCGCTCGACGCCGCCGCGCTCGTCGCCGCCCTGCCGAAGACCGTCCGCCGCATCGCCGTCCTCGACCGCACCAAAGAACCCGGCGCTCTCGGCGACCCCCTCTTCCTCGACATCGTCGCCGCCATCGCCGAATCCCCGCTTGCCGGCAACGTCACCCACATCGGAGGCCGCTACGGCCTCGGCTCCAAGGAATTCACCCCGGCGATGGCCAAGGCCGTGTTCGACGAACTCGCGCTGGCCACCCCGCGCCGCCGCTTCACCATCGGCATCAACGACGACATCTCCGGCCTCTCCCTCCCCTACGACGAACACTTCGACATCGAGACCGACGACACCCGCCGCGCCATCTTTTACGGACTCGGCTCCGACGGCACCGTCGGCGCCAACAAAAACTCCATCAAAATCATCGGCGGCGACACCGACCTCAACGCCCAGGGCTTTTTCGTTTACGACTCCAAGAAAAGCGGCGCGATGACCATCTCGCACCTGCGCTTCGGCCCCAAACCCATCCGCGCCCCCTACCTCATCACCCGTGCCGACTTCGTGGCCGTGCACCACTTCCCCTTCGCCGAGAAAATGGAAGTGCTCGCCTGCGCCCGCCCCGGAGCCACCCTCCTCCTCAACACCCCCGGCGACGCCGCCAAAGCATGGGGCATGCTCCCCCGCGAGATGCAACAACGCATCATCGACCTGAAGCTGAAAGTCTTCGCCATCGACGCGCTCACCGTCGCCCGCGCCGCCGGCATGGGAGGCCAGATCAACACCGTAATGCAAGCCTGCTTCTTCGCGCTCAGCAACGTCATCGAACGCGACGCCGCCATTGCCGCCATCAAGGCCGCCATCAAAAAATCCTACCTCCGCAAAGGCGAAGCCGTCGTCAAGAAGAACTGGGCCGCCGTCGATTCCGCCCTCGCCGCCCTCCACACCGTCGAAATCCCCGCCGCCCCCACCAACCCCCACGGACGCCCGCCGACCGTCTCGCCCGCCGCGCCCGAATTCGTCCAACGCATCACCGCCCGCATGCTCGCCGGCGAAGGCGACCAACTCCCCGTCTCCGCCTTCACGCCCGACGGCGGCTGGCCCACCGGCACCGCCGCCTGGGAAAAACGCAACCTCGCGCCCGACATCCCCGTCTGGGACGCATCGATCTGCATCCAGTGCAACAAATGCGCCACCGTCTGCCCCCATGCCGCCATCCGCGCCGCCGTTTACCCGGACACCGCCCTCGCCGACGCCCCCGACACCTTCAAAAACGTCCCCTTCCGGAGCGGCACGACGAAAAACCACGCCTTCACCATCCAGGTCGCGCCCGACGACTGCACCGGCTGCTCCCTCTGCGTCAAAGTCTGTCCAGCCAAAAGCAAGACAAACCCGGAGCACAAGGCGCTCGCCATGGCCGTGCAAGCCCCCCTGCGCGAAGCCGAGACAGCCAACTACGACTACTTCCTCAAGCTCCCCCCCCCCCCCCCCGAAGTCTTGCAAGACACCGTCAAAGGCGCGCAATTCCGGAAACCCCTCTTCGAATTCTCCGGAGCCTGCGCCGGCTGCGGCGAGACCCCGTATGTAAAACTCCTTACACAACTCTTCGGCGACCGCCTCCTCATCGCCAACGCCACCGGCTGCTCCTCCATCTACGGCGGCAACCTGCCCACCACCCCCTACTGCACCGACCGCCACGGACGCGGCCCCGCCTGGAGCAACTCCCTCTTTGAAGACAACGCCGAATACGGCCTCGGCATCCGCGCCGGCGTTGACCAACTCGCCGCCCAGGCCCGCCAACTCTTCGACGAACTCGCCGCGGAAAACAAACTCCCCGCCCCTCTCGTCGAAGCCTACCGCGCCGCCGACCAGAAAAACGAAACCGGCATCAACGAAGCCCGCGCGCAAGTCGCCGCGCTCAAACCCCACCTCGCCAGTCTCGCCACTGCCGACAGCACCGCCGCCACCGACGCCGCCGCCGCCACCACCGACGAACGAGTCACACGCCTCGCCGGGCTAGCCGATTACCTCGTGCGCAAAAGCGTCTGGATCCTCGGCGGCGACGGCTGGGCCTACGACATCGGCTTCGGCGGCCTCGACCACGTCCTCGCCATCGGAGCCAACGTCAAAGTGCTCGTCCTCGATACCGAAGTCTATTCCAACACCGGTGGCCAACGCTCCAAGTCCACGCCACTCGGAGCCATTGCCAAATTCAGTGCCGCCGGCAAGGAAACCGAAAAAAAAGACCTTGCGCTCATGGCCGCGACCTACGGCCACGTGTACGTCGCCCGCGTCGCGCTCGGCGCGAAGGACTCGCAGACCGTGCAAGCGCTCCTCGAAGCCGAAGCCTACGACGGCCCCGCGCTCATCATCGCCTACTCGCCCTGCGTCGCCCACGGCTACGCCCTCGGCGATTCGCTCGACCACCAGAAACTGGCGATCGACACCGGCTACTGGCCCCTGCTCCGTTACAATCCCCTGAAGAAAAACCACGGCCAGGCGCCCATGACGATTGACTCCGCGATGCCGAAAGAAGCGCTGGAAAAGTTCAAATCCGGCGAGAACCGCTACCAGCTTCTTTACCGACTGCATCCGGACCGCGCCAGGAAATTTGCCGAACAGGCGCAAGCATCCGTCGTTTCGAACATCGAGCATTACAAGCAGCTTACCACGCCGCCGCCGGCTCCGCCTGCGCCCGGTGTGGTGAAAGAAAAAACCACTACACTGCCGCCACCTGCGGTCGCCCCCGTGGTGGTTCCTGCGAAGTAGCCGGCCTTTCCCTCGCGCCTTGAGTCCCTGCCAAGCCCCGCCGGACCCTCCGGCGGGGCCTTTTTATGTGCCCGCCGCAACCGTTCGCAGACGCCGGCTGCCGATGCAGAGAAAGGAACCGCTAGAACGTTTCAAATGAAGTTACTGAAGTTACGCGAAGGATGCCATTTGAACAACAAAACCATGGTAGGGAGGCCTCTCCGTGTATAGTCTCCACACCACTTTCCTTCTTCCTCTGGCTTGAAACTCAAAACTGCCCTGATAGCATTCTGCTTGAAGGTCCGGGTTCCCGATTTGTTGCTTATCTGCCTTCATAACTGACGTTACGCAGAGGACACAGAGAAGGCACAGAGTTCAGGCGGATGTTCCTCCCATTTTTGTATTTTCCGTTAAGATGTAGCAATGAAGAGGGGGAGGGAGAGTGTTGTCACTAGATACAGAAGATAAGGGTTGCAAGGGAGGGAAGAGAGGG
>JAISAX010000813.1 GCA_031266495.1 Opitutaceae bacterium | reverse complement strand
GTATCAAGACGCGGCGTCACGATTGCAATCCGGGGGGGGGGGGGGGGAGGGGGGCGTAAATCCGGTGGCGGGAAGGGGGACGCTGGTGACCAGTAGCAGGAATATCGGCCACAGTCCGGACCGTCCCGGGGGAACGTGTGTTTCTTTGCAGGGAATTCATGTTTGTCTTGGGTGAACGGGTGGTTGCGTGGGCGTTATCTGCATCGGTGTGCGGTAAATGCCTGTCACGCGGAGCAAATTTGCCTGGCTTTGAATGAAGAGTATGCCGACATCGCTGACGCGGTCATTTACTCCGATTCGGTAAACTTCCGTGTCAGCTCCTTGGCCCACTCTTTCGGGTTAGTTTTCGGGAGCATTGCGGATGAAGTTTGCCCATTCGCGAACCATGCCCTCTGTGCGCCCCCATGCGTGAACCGAGACTCGCGTAGTCTTGACTGGTATTGGGAAGCAGAATTTGCCGATATTCCGCTCCTTGGTGACGATGGCGATGACTCCGGGGAGGTTTTGGAAAACAGATTTTTAACCACGGAAACCTGGATTGGCAGAGCCAAAATCGAAGCAGATGAAGCAACCGCGAACCGTGCGAAACGAGAGCCTGACATGGACGCGAACAAGACCGGATGGTTGCGGAAGACGGAGATCGGAAGACGGAAACAGGGAACCGCTGAAGAACGCTGAAATCGAACCAAGGGCGAAGGCGTATGAGGCGAAAGCGTGGGCAAGGAGAATGGGGCCGCGAGCGGATGTCATGCCAGCGACCACTCTATGATCTGGTTGCTGGTGAACTCGACTCCGCGCACGCGCAGCCGGAGCGGTTCGCGGTGCGGATCGAGCGGGAGATCGGGCGCGGCGACGAGTTCCAGCCGACCGCAGACTTCGTCCACCTCGTGACCGCGCAGGGTGATGCGGGCGGTTTCCATGAGCGGCAGCCGCCAGCAGCGGGCGATTTCGATCACCAGATCGGCCAGCGCATCGGGCGGAGCCAGTTCGGGGACAGGCCCGTCGCTGAAAAGAAATTCGGCTTGTTGTGCGTTTGCAGAGGTTGGCCGGGGCATGAACATGAAGTCTGGAGTTTGATGCTCGCCATTTGAAGTTTGTTTTTCGGCGGCGTGGCCGCACAGGGTTCGGTGCGGAGTCGCGGGGCAAACGGGGTGAAACCGTTGACCGGGGGCGGGCGTCGTGTAGATTTGTTGCAACCAAAGATCCTCCCCCCCCCCCTCCTCCTGTGAAAACCATGTTTTTTCTTTTTTCAGGCCTCGCTTTCGCCGGTGTTTTTCGGGCGCAGCAGGAAACGCTGGCGTTTCCACTCGCCGGGGCGGCAAGCGCACCGGCCGCGACTGCGGCGATGCTCGATGACGAGGAACTGGACAAGCTGCTTGGTCCCGTCGCGCTTTATCCGGATCCGTTGCTGGCGCTGATTCTGCCGGCGGCCACGGAGTCGTCGGATGTGGTGCTGGCGGCGCGCTGGCTCGCGGCCGGCGGCGATGTCGAAAAGATCGACGAACAGCCTTGGGACGAAAGCGTGCGCGCTTTGGCCCGGTATCCGGAAGTGGTGAAATGGATGGATGAAAACCTGGCGTGGACGCAGCAGCTTGGCGCGGCCTTTCTCGCGCAGCCTGCCGACGTGATGAAGGCCGTGCAGCGGCTGCGCGTCCGCGCGAAGGAAGCGGGCAACCTCACGGATACGCCGGAGCAGAATGTTGTCGTGGAAAAAGACTACATCCGCATCGTGCCTGCGGAGCCCGAGATCATCTATGTGCCACGCTACGATCCGCTGGTCGTTTATTATCCGTCAACGGTGACTTATTATTACGGGCCGCCGGTGATCTTCGGCCCGCCCTACCGGAGCGGCGCGTGGTTGCGTTACGACTGCAACTGGCTGGGTTTTAACATCTGGATCGGTTCGTGGGGGCCGGTGTATTACCGCCGGCCGGCATGGGGTCACCGACCGCCACCGCATTACGGCAGCGGCCATCGGCCGCCTCCGCCTGCCCATGTCTGGCATCCGCGCCCGGGCCGCCGGCCACCGCCTTCACGCTTTGATCGGGGAGGGGTAACGCGGCCGGAGCCGATGCCCGGTGTCACACCCGGCAGGCCGGACCGGCCATCGACGCCGGGCGTGCGCCCACGGCCCTCGAATCCGTCCCGGGATCGTCAGGACAGCTTGCAGCAGCAATCGCGGCCGCCGCAGCCGGGGCACGACGAGGGTGTCCGTCCGCGGCCTCCGCGCCAGGATTCGGGAGAACGGTCGGGGAGAAATCCGGCACCGAATCTGACCACGCCGCCGCCGCAGCCGGGTTCGGCCTTGCAGCCGGGCTCGCCGCCGCCGCGGATGTCACCGCGTCCCGGACGTTCGGGACCGCCGCCGGCGATGGGCGACATGCCGTCGGCCCGGACCCGAGTCCCGCCGCCGAGGGGGCCGGAGTATTCCGTCGATCCCGGGCGGCGGAGCGGCACGCGGCCACCGGAGGCCGGCAATCGCGAAGAACGCCGGATGCGTCCTCCGCCGGAGCGCATGCAACCGCCGTCTTCCGGGCAAAATTTCCGTTCCTCACAGCCGCGCGTATCGCCGCGCCCGCCACCTCCTCAGCCGCCGGCGGTGCAGGTGCAGCCGGCTCAGCCAAGGCAGGCGAACGAAGGGCGTCCGCCACCGCCACAGCGGCAACAACAGCAGCAACGGCAACAGGAGCGCCAGCGGTAGCGAGGCGGGATTATACCGGCAACCCTGATGGCTATGATCTTGCTGGACGGCGCGAATGGCGGGTGCGATTGAAAGTAAAGTGGTGGGCTCGGGCCGGAAGGAGGAGGAAATGCAGGAGTGCACTTCACGTGCGCCCGTTCGCGTGTTTGCAGGATGAGGTTCCGGTGTTCATCGACGACAACGGGCGCACAAAACAGTAAAAGTGCGCCCCTACGAGTCGGCTCAGGTTTCCCGCCATTTTCAATTACACCCGCGAATGGCAGGGATGTGGAGAAAGGGTTGCGGGCTGCGCCCCAGGTGGTGATGGTGTGTTCCCTTGCGCATGAAAACCAAAGTCTTTGTCGATGGCCAGGAAGGCACCACCGGTCTCCGGATTTTCGACCGGCTCGCGACGCGCGCCGATATCGAGGTGATCGAAATCGATCCGGCCCGGCGCAAGGACTCTGCAGCGCGCGCGGCCTGCCTCAACGCCGCCGATGTGGCGTTTCTCTGCCTGCCCGACGCCGCCGCCAAAGAGTCGGCTGCGCTCGTCACCAACCCGCATACCTGCGTGATCGACACCTCGACGGCGCACCGCGTCGATCCGGCGTGGGCCTACGGGCTGCCGGAACTCGGAGTGGGCTATCGCGAAAAAATCCGGATGGCGAAACGCATCGCCAACCCGGGCTGCCACGCCACGGCGTTCCTGCTCGCGGTGCGGCCGCTGGTGGAGGCCGGGCTCGTGTCGGCGGAGTTTCCGTTTTCGGCATTTTCCATCACCGGCTACAGCGGTGGCGGCAAAAAGATGATCGCCGACTACGAACAGCAGCCGGCCCCTGCGAAGCTCGCCAGCCCGCGGCTGTATGCGCTCGGGCTCGCGCACAAGCACCTGCCCGAGATGCACGTGCACGCCGGGCTCGCCGGCGCACCGCTTTTCAATCCCGTGGTCGCCGCTTTTTACCAGGGGCTGGCCGTGACCGTGCCGCTGCCGCTGGCCAGCCTGCCGGGCAAACCCTCGCCAGCCGCGTTGCATGCGGCGCTGGCGGAGGCGTATACCGGAGAAAAGTTCGTGCGCGTGCTGCTTCCCGGCGACGAGGCGGCGACGCTCGACGGCGGGTTTTTCGACGTGCAGGCGTGCAACGACACCAACCGCTGCGACATCGGCGTGTTCGGCAACGACACCCAGGCGGTGGTCATCGCGCGGCTCGACAACCTCGGCAAGGGCGCCTCGGGCGGTGCCGTGCAAAGCATGAATCTTCACCTCGGCCTCGACGAAGGGGATGGCCTGGCCGCATAAAACCGGCCACGAAATCAGGAATGATCCGCCCCGGACCCGCGCCCCGGACCCGCCTCCAACCCAACTCACACCACATCTCATGAAGGTAACGTTCACGACCAGGGAATACACCCGCCTGCTGGAGCTCGTCTGGCTCGGCCTGCAAACGACGATCCCGCGCGACGGGCAGGAGGCGTCGGCAACCACGCGGTTTGCCGGGATCGAACAAAAACTGCTCGAGCTCGCCACGCCCTTCGGTTGCGCCGATCTCGTGACCGTGGGCAGCGACGGCCGCCTCACCCTTTCGGAAAAACTCTACGAGGACGAACGTCTCCGGAAGATTCTCGGCGATTACGACAACGACACCTTCTGGCACGAACTCGTGACGCGCCTTGCCGACCGCGACCTGTCTGCCGAACAGGCGCGCCATCACGCCTCCGGCAAGGGCGGGCCGCCGATCAATGCCGACGCCCGGCTCAAGCAACTCGAGGACGGTTACTGGGACGAGTTCGAGAAAAACGATCTCGCCAACGTCGTGCTGCTCAAGGGGGCGAAAGGATAACTCTCATGGCCTGGGCAACGGTTCACTGGAAAAGTACGATCATCGGCAAGCAGACGTCCCTGCAGGTGCTGCTGCCCGAAACGGGCAAGCCGCCTTACGCGACGTTCTACCTGCTGCACGGGTTGTCCGACGACTCGCTCAACTGGCTGCGCAACACGCGCATCGAATGCTACGTGGCCGGCCTGCCGCTCATCGTTGTCATGCCCGACGGATACCGGAGTTTTTATACGGACCACGAGGAAGGGCAGGCGTGGGCGCGGCATGTGGGCGAGGAGATCCCGGCGTTTGTCGAAAAGACCTTTCACGCGAGGGCGGCCCGCAGCGGCCGCGCGATCGGGGGGCTTTCGATGGGCGGCTACGGCGCGCTGCGTCTCGGGCTCGGTTACGCGGACCGGTTTTGTTCGGTCAACAGTCATTCCGGGGCGGTCGGCTGGGGACGCATCGCCAGTTCGGCCGATTACCGGAAGGCGACCCGCGAACGCGGCTGGGCGCCGGAGTTTGCCGACGAGATGCGACGGATTTTCGGCACGTCGCCGCGGCGCGGTTCGCACGATCTGCTCGCGCTCGCCCGCAACGCGAAGGCGGCGGGCAACCTGCCGAAACTGATGCTCGATTGCGGCACGGAGGATTTTCTCCTCAAGGACAACCGCGCCTTCACCGCCGCGCTGGCGAAGCACGGCGTGCCGCACCGGTACACGGAACATCCGGGCGAGCACAACTGGGATTACTGGGACACGCACATCCGCGAGGCGCTGGCCTTTCACGCCGCGAACCTGCGGCTGAAGTGAGAAAAATCCCGCCGGGTTATCCGATTTTGCTTACGCTTGGCCCCGCGCGCCAATCCCCCGCGATCAGCACAGCCTTGGGGATGTCCGGAATTCCATGGCAGTTGCGGTTGATCTGATCGATGACCAGATGAGCGGCGGTTTGCCCCACCTTGAAATGGTGCTGGCGGATACCGGCAAGATCCTTCCAGTCGGGGTTTGTATCCAGATGCACAAGACCGATGCCGTCGGGAATGCGATATCCGGCGGATCTCAAATAGTCTATCGGAACATGCTCCGAGACGATGATCGCCTGCGGCCGGTATTGTTGTGCCCAGCACAGGAATTCCGGACTCCGGACAAATAATCTTTGGCGCGGTAGCGCCATATGGAATATTCGACCCCCCCCCCGATTCCCATGGTGACATTATTTTCCAACTACAAGCTGCCATTCTGCGCTGTCTGCGTTGTCCGGTTTGCTGCTGCGTTCACCCTTGTGGCGCTCGCCTGTGCGTCTTCACCCAACGCGGACGCAGGCCAGGATTCCGGCCCTTATCTCGCGGCCATGATCTGGAACGAGGAGGACCGGGCGAGCCAGCGCGCCGTCGGCGAGGACATGCTGGCGCAAATCGCCGAACAGGTCCGGCAGGGCGGCAAACACATCCGGATTCCCAAAGGCGACTACCGCTTCGCCAACCAGGCCAACCGCAAAAGCCATATCCGGTTCACCCGATTCAACGATCTGGAAATCGAGATCACCGGCAACCGTATCGAGGAATACGGTACCATCCCCCCGCGACATCCGTTCCACGGCTACGGCCTCTCCGTGGAACGCTCGATCAACGTCAACATCGGCGGCAACACCTTCCTCCGCCCCGGTCCGCATGCCCTCGGCGAAGTCATGCCGGAGGTTCCCGCTTCCGGAAAAACAACCACGCCGGTAAAAATATTGTCGGCGGCCTGTAATTCCCCCTCCCCCCCTCCCCCCCTCGCACGTACATACACACCAAGGCAAATCATGATACAACCTGCGCATCACCCCCAAAACGCCTCGGCGACCAGGGCGTTCACCCTGGTCGAACTGCTGACCATCATCGTCATCATCGGCATTCTCGCGGCAATCCTGATTCTCGCCGTTGGCGCTGTCCGCAAATCCGCCCGGGCTGCGGTTTGCATCTCCAACCTTCGGCAGATTCATGCCTTCGCCACGCTATGGAGCGTTGACCACAACGGCATCGCCTTTCCCGCGGGAGGAGAAAAGATTTCCGAATCCGACGACAACTACTTCCGCTGGCGACGCCTGATGCTCAATCTGATGGACCCGAGCTTCGACAAACGGGGAATCCCCTCCGACCGCATCACGAGCCGCATGCGCGGCAAGGACTACGCGGATACCATGTGGTGCCCCTCCTACGTGGCGACCCACGGCAAGTCGGAGCACATGCAGGGACGCGGAGGTATTCCATCAACTACTACTTCAAGATGCTCTACACCGAACGTATCCCCGAGAGCCGCATCGTCGATGCGAAGGAGCCGTATTTTATTTGCGCGGGCACCTTCCCCGGCTGGCAGCCCAACTACGGCGCTCAGCACTCCTTCGCCACGCTGGCGGAAAACGGCACGCTCGGCGGCTACGGCGGCGCGGCCTATTTTCACGGCGGACGCTGCAATGCCATCTTTTACGGCGGTAATGTGAAATCGGTGACAGCCCAACAATTCAGCGTCCAGGAAACAGCCGTCAGGGACAGAACCAATTTTTGACCCTTCCCCCCTCCCCCCCCCCCCGCACCGACATCTTGCCCGGAACGCTCCTCCATGTCATGGCGTGGCGGATGTCCTCTCCGTCTGATTTTTCGCAAATGCACGAACTGTGTCATTTGCGCTCCACCCTCGAAGCCTTTGCCGTGGCCAGACTCCACGGTTGTCCCGAGCGCGGCCTGGTCCTTGAGCGGTTGTCCGCGAGTGTCCGCGCCATGGAGCGCGCGGCGCGACGCGCGGATTACGAGAGGTTCCATGTCCACGATCTGGAATTTCACCGGATACTCGTGGACAACTGCAAGTTGCCCGCCCTGCGAAAATCATGGGAAATCGTCGCGGCGGAACTCGACGACTGGTTGCAGGAACTGAAGAAGGTTTACTGGCCGAATCTGATGACGCTTCACTACGAGCATATTCTTTTGCTGGAGGCTCTCAAATCTCCCCTGCACTGGGTCGGAGAGCGGGCGGTCCACCAGCACATCGAAGCAGGATGGTACCGGATCGCCCTGAGCGAGGGCGAAACGCCCGCGGGGCCGGACGCGATTGCAAAGGCGGATGCTTTTATCTCCACGCATTTCTCCAGTGATTTCGACATGGAGTTCGTCGCGCGCCATGTCAGTTTTGTGAGTCCCAGCCATTTCAATCGCCTGTTCCGGAAAAAATTTGGCATCTCCCCTTACGCCCGCCTCCGGCAAACCCGGATGGGACATGCCGCGGAATTGCTCCAAAATACGGATACAAAAATCTCCGAGCTTGGCTCCCGCGTGGGCTACAGGAATTCGTCTCACTTCATCAAGGACTTTCGTGCCATTTACGGAAAAACGCCCGCGCAATACCGCAGGGGGATGACCGCCGCCGCCTCAACCTCAACCTGAGACGCGGATTTCCCGGACAAAGCTCCGGCATCGTCATTTGTCACGGGATTCGAAAATCACCTTTCACGCAAAAATGTTCATTTTCGCTCAAATCGATATGCGAAACCGGGCAAAATGATCAAGGGATGTCCTGACAGCTTGAGGTGACGAAAGCGCGGGTCAAGGTCGGGGCCATGTCACCTTCACCGATCGAACTCGCGGCGCCGGCCTTGATTCCGCCCATCCTCAACACGCAACCACTTCCTGAATACGGCCATGACCGGCTGGACTACGGCATGACCATCGGCATCGAGCGCACGCGCGGCGGGCGCCTCTGGGCCTGCCGGGTGGGCGGCGGCGACAACGAAAAGTCTTTCTTCGTTCTGGCAACCAGCGACGACAACGGCGCCTCATGGTCCGATTCCCGCCTGGTGATCGATCCGCATGACTCGTCGCTGCCCCTGGACCGGCGCACGATTGTCGGCAATCTCTGGCTCGATCCGCGCGGGCGGCTCTGGCTGTTCTTCGACCAAGCCATGACCTACTTCGACGGACGCGCCGGCACCTGGTTCACCCGTTGCGACAATCCCGACGCCGACACGCCCGCCTGGACTCCTCCCGTGCGCATCTGGCACGGTTGCTCCCTCAACAAACCCATCGTGCTCTCCTCCGGCGAATGGCTGCTGCCCGTGTCGCTCTGGAACCGGGAAAAAATCCATGACCCCTTCAAGGAGGCGTTCCATGAGCTGGATCATCTTCGCATGGCCAACGTGCTCGTTTCCACGGACGAAGGCAACACATGGCAACGGCGTGGCGGCGCAGCCTTCCCTCATCCGGAATTTGACGAGCCTCAGTTGATTGAGCGGCGGGATGGCAGCGTGTGGATGACCGCCCGCACTCATTACGGCTTGTGGGCGAGCGTATCAAAAAATGGAGGACAGAGTTGGAGCCAGCCGGAACCGGCGGCCATCGCCAATGCCAACGCGCGTCATTTCCTGCGCCGGCTGCAATCCGGTCGCTTGTTGCTGGTCAAGCATGGCAGCCGACCGGACGAATGCCCCGGCGTTGCCTATGCCCCGGGAGCACGCTCGTTTCTTACGGCATTTCTTTCCGATGACGATGGCGCAACCTGGAACGGAAGCCTGATCCTCGACGAACGCGCCGATGTATCCTATCCGGACGGCACACAGGCCCCGGATGGCACGATCTTTGTTTCCTACGATTACAATCGCGACACCAGGGGTGAGATTCTCCTCGCCCGCTTCACCGAGAAGGATGTGATCGCCGGGCACTGTGTCTCGCCCAACTCCGCGCTGCGTTTGCTCATCAGCCGCGCCAATCCCGAGGCTGTGGCGGCACGTCATGCGCGTCGGCCACAACCCCGGTGTGCCTCATGAGTGCGATGCGCAGTGGGATTTATTACTGGAAATGTGATCGACCGGCCGCCTTGCATGGCGTGGCATGCTCCACAAAAGCAGATGGCAGGGATGCCTCGATTGAGGCCGATTTGCTGGCATTGCTAGCCAATGAATTCGCGGGACCAATACAGATCAAACCCGCTGGAGGGAAAGGCAATCATCGCACCTATCTGCTCGATCACGGACGACAAACCATGTTTGTGCGCGTTGAGGATGGACCGGAAGGCGACACGCACCTTGAAATGGAGTCACTCGTGATGGCCGAGGTTGCAAAAACCGGAGTGCCCGTGCCACGCGTATTCTTCACCGATGCAACACGCCTCCACGCTCCATTCTCCGTGCAGGTTATCGAGTATTTTGACTGTCCGGATCTGAATCATGCTTACAAGAAAGGATGCCTGCCTCTGATTGAGGTCGCACAGGCGATAGGACAGGCCATCGCCCGGTGGCAAAACGTCACGGTGGCAGGATTCGGACCGTTCGATCCCTGCACCGTGAAACATGACAAGGCGCTAAATGGATACCACATCTCTTACGCCGCGTATTTTCGCCTTAACCTGGCACGCCATCTTCAAATACTGAAGTCATGCGATTTTCTGTCAGAGACGGAAGTGAGCAATCTGGTCCGGGCGATTGAGGGCATTGCCCCTCCCCTCCTGCACATCGACAGGGGGGTGCTCGTACACAAGGACCTCGCCCTGTGGAATATCATGGGGACGCCGTCCGGCATACGCGCCTTCATTGATTGGGACGACGCCATCGCCGGCGATCCGGCCGACGACCTTTCCCTGCTCGCCTGTTTTCATTCGGCGGATGTCGTGCAGGCAGCGGTTGACGGATACACGCTTGTGCGTCCGTTGCCTGATAATTTTTTGTCACGTTTCTGGCTTCATCTGCTGCGCAATATGATCGTTAAAGCCGTGATCCGTTGCGAGTCGGGGTATTTCAAGCAAACCGCAGGCGGGGCGTTCCTCATGGCATCCGGGCAGAATGGCGAGGCATTTCGGAAATTTACGAAAGAGCGCCTGTTGTCCGCGTATCGTGGTTTGACGGGAATTCGTCCCTTATCCGATTTATGAATACAGAAAAACGCCGGAAACCGCGCTCCTTCAAAACATGTTTCGGAACATGGATTGCGTCCGGTTCTCCGGTGGTCGCCGAACTCGCGGCCCTGTGCGGACTCGACTGGCTGCTGCTCGACATGGAGCACGGTTATCTGACCGAAGCGGAATTGCTGCCCAGTTTACAGGCCGCAGGCGGTCGCGGCGCGGCGATTGTCGTGCGTGTTCCAACACATGACGCCGGGTTGATCGGTCGCGTGCTGGACCGCGGCGCGGACGCCATCATGGCGCCGCACGTGGAGAATGCAGACGAGGCGAGGGCGCTGGTGCGGGCAATGCGCTATCCGCCGGAAGGGGGCCGCGGCTATTCGCGCTCGGTGCGCGCCTATGGCTATGGTTTGGCGGCGCCCGGGACGCACCCCCGCCCCCTGCTCTTTGCCCAGATCGAGAGCACGGCAGGCATCGCCAACGTGGAGACCATCGCGGGCGTCGATGGCGTGGATGTCCTCTTCGTCGGCCCGGCGGACCTGAAGCTGAGCCTGTCCGCCGAACCATCCGCGCCGTCCTATGGGGAAGCGCTGGATACAGTCGTCCGTGCGGCGAGGAAATCCGGTATCCACGCGGGCATTCTCATCCGCGATCGCAGGGAAGTCCCGGATCTCCTGAACAAGGGCTTCACCAAAATCGCGGTGGATTCCGACCTGTCGATTCTCCGGGAGAGGTTCTTGTCCATCACGGGGGAAGCGGAATGACCCGAAGAATTTGAGCGGTATGAAAAGACTCCCCCCCATTGCATTCTCCTTGCTCGCGCTCGCCTCCGGTTTGCGGGCCGATGTCAGCGTTTCCCCGCTTTTTTCCGATCACGCCGTGCTTCAGGCGGATGTTCCTCCCATTTTTGTATTTTCCGTTAAGATGTAGCAATGAAGAGGGGGAGGGAGAGTGTTGTCACTAGATACAGAAGATAAGGGTTGCAAGGGAGGGAAGAGAGGG
>JAISAX010000789.1 GCA_031266495.1 Opitutaceae bacterium | reverse complement strand
CCCACGGTTCAGTGAACGTGTTCACGATGCCACGGCTCGCTCTCGTGTTGCAGGCCATGTCTGCTGACTCGCTCTCATGCCCATCCGCCTTTCCACACTCCGCCTTTCCGCACTCCGTTTTTTCCCCCCCGCATAACGTCTCCACATGAAAATCCCGCACTTTCGCTGGTGGATCATCACCCTGATCTTTCTCGCCGCCGTCCTCAACTACGTGGACCGCCAGACGCTCTCCGCGCTCGCGCCGACGATCCAGCTCGACCTCGACATGGACGACCGCGCCTATGCCGACATCGTCAACATCTTCCTTGTCGCCTACACGATCTCGTACCTCGTGTCCGGACGGCTCATCGACAGGCTCGGCACGCGGGCGGGCATGGCGGTGTTTGTCGCGTGGTGGTCGGTCGCCAACATGCTGACGGCCGCGGCGCACGGCATGCGTTCGCTGGGGGCGTTCCGCTTCGCGCTCGGGCTTGGCGAGGCGGGCGTGTGGCCGGCGGCCTCGAAAGCGGTGTCGGAGTGGTTTCCGGCGCGGGAACGCGCGCTCGCCATCGGCCTTTACACGATGGGTTCGACCATCGGCGCGACGGTGGCGCCCTACATCGTGATCCCGCTCGCGCAGTTCCCCTACGTTGAAAAATTGCCCTTCCTCGCCCGCCTGCTCGGCAATGGCGCGGGATGGCGTATGGCCTTTCTCATTACGGGGGCGCTCGGCCTGCTGTGGCTGATCCCGTGGACGTCCCTTTACCGCGCGCCGCGGCAATCGCGCTTCGTTACCGGACGCGAGGTTTCCCTGATCGAGGAGCCGGAGCCTGGCGCCAAACCGGCGGTGGCGGCCCCGGCGTCAACGAACGCCGCTGCCAACGTTGCGGCCAGCGCTGCGGTCAACGCTGCGGCCAGCGCCGCGGCGCCCGCGGGCGACAACACGCCCTGGACGTGGGGACGCGTGTTCTCGTCGCGCATTGTCTGGCTGTTGCTCGCGGGGCGGCTCATCACCGATCCCGTCTGGTATTTTTACCAGTTCTGGTTTGCCAAATACCTGCACGCGGCGCGCGGCGTGGAGCAGGGGCAACTGACGATCACCTGGATCATCTATGCGGCGGCGGGCGTGGGCAGCCTCGCGGGCGGGTGGCTGTCGGGCGCGTTGGTCAGGCGCGGGGTGCTGCCGGCGTCGAGCCGGTTGCGCGTGATGGTCGGCTGCGCCTGCCTGATGCCGCTCTCGCCGGTGATCGCCTCGATCACGGGGATGACGGGCACGATGGTGTTTGCCTCGATCGCGGTGGTGGCGTCGCTGGCATTTTTGATCAACATCAGTTCGCTGGTGGTGGATGTGGTGCCGAAGCATTCGCTCGGCACGGTCTTCAGTGTAGTGGCGGCGGGCAGCACGGTGGGCGGGATCATCATGAATACGCTCGTCGCCCGGATGGTGTCCGGGCCGACGCCCGCGGGCGGCACCGCGGGTTTTCTCGATCGCGGCATCCAGACGGTTTTCGGTCCTGTTCTCGATGCGGTGGCGGGCAGCGGCTACGGCGCGTGGTTCGTGGCGATGGCGTTCCTGCATCCGTTGGCCTGCCTCGTCCTCTGGCTCGGCGGCATCCACCGCGAGGGCGCGGGGCAACGGGCGACGTGAACGGGTGTCGGGCCGGACCCTGCGCGCGGGCTTCCAGCCCGTGTGAATTTTCGATTTTGGATTCCCGATTTTCGATTGAAGAAGCCTGCTCCGACGTGGCACGGGCTTTTATTGACAATCCCCGTGGACGGCGCGAAGCGCCGCCTCCCTGTTCTCCTTCGTGTCATTCACTGCAAACAACTGTAACTCTCTCGAACAAATGATGTTGTCCGGAGGCAGAGGGCGACGCTGCGCGTCGTCCACGGGGATTGTCAGTAAACGCCCGTGCCCCTTCCAGAGCGGAGAGGCAACGTCCACGGGCTGGAAGCCCGTGCCACTTCAAGGCAGTCCGCGTAACATCAGTCAGTAGAAGAAAAACGGATCGCCGCTTTTGCTCCAGTTGATGCCTCCGCTTTTCGCCGGCAGGTGCGTGTCCTTTGCGGACTCGTCGGGGTTGTTGACACCGCGTCGGGGGATCACCGCCCCGGATACCATCAGAAGATTGATTTTCCCGTTATGCCTGTATTTCGGAAAACAGTACGCCGGCGGTCGGCTGGTGGTGTGTTCGCTGTCGTCGCCCACGCCGATCGAGTCCCACATCAGGAGCGTGCGCGAGGGCTGTTCGATGGCGGAGAGGGGAATGGCGTCGTTGAGGCCGGGATCGGTCCGGAAATAACGGTTGTACTGGTAACCGCGGCAATCGCGTTGCCGGATGCCTTTTGCGTTGGTGTCGAACCAGGCCGCGTATTCGCCAAAGCGGGCGGCCAGTTGCGGGCAGGAGCCTGACCTGGCGAGCGCGTTGCGGGTTTGCGCGGCCATGTGCGGAGCCAGTTCGTCATACCACTTGGGCGTGCCGTGGGTGCCTGACGGCAGGTAGTTCTTGTTCTCCGCGGCATACATGTGGAATGCGATTCCGTATTGACGGAGGGTGCTGACACAAGCCGCCGCGCGCGCGGCAAGGCTGGCCTTGCCAACGCCGACAATGACCAGGGTGGCGAGAATTCCGATGATTGCGATGACCACGAGCAGTTCGATCAAGGTGAATGCCGCGGGCGAGGTATCGGACCGGTGCCGGTGCCGGGGGAGGGGAGGGGGGGGGGAGGGGAGAGGAGTCGCGGAATGGAGAGTCATGGCGAGGGGACAGCGGCGATTGTCGCTACGTGGAGACGGGTGAATCCTCCGTCGTTGATATTGAAATACACGCGTTTCCCGTCGGCGCTGAAGACCGGATGCGGATCGGGTTTCCGCCAGGAACGGGCGCCGTCGCGATTCATGAAACGGTGGATGGTTGTAAACTCGCCGGTTTCGAGTGACCCCACAATGATGCCCCACTCGCCGGTTTTCCCGGTTTCCCTCCGGGCGATATCCGAGTCGGCCACGTAAAGCCGCCCGTCGGGACTCACGCTCTGGTGATTGCTCGGGCTTCCGACGGCGTGGCGCCGGACAGACGAGGTATTCAGGTCATAGATACGGATTCCTTTTTCAAGAATGCCGGCGCTGTCGGGCGTCCACGCCGGATGTCCCCAGCGCTCATAAAAACCGATGAAGCGTTGTGCGGCGAGATCATACACAAACTTGCCCTCCCGCTTGCTTGCCTTGCGCGCCCGGAAATTGTCGGTGCCGGCGCCGCGGGACACTTTGAACATGACCTTCTTCCCGTCCGGACTCATCACCGGAAAGAAGAGAGAGATGTCTCCTTCACCGACCATCCGGACCACTTCCCGGCCATACCTGGCAAGCACGTCGCCCGCGAGCACGGCAGGTTTGATCGTGCCTGTCGTGACGTTTATCAATTCCAGGTCCCGGTGTTCGCCCGGTTTCCAGTGGCAGCCATAAACAGGGATCCATTCACCGGCGGTGGCTCCGAAGCCGAGTTGCCGGTCCGTGGCAAGGATGCGTTCGTGTCCGGTTTCGATGTCCGTGACGGCGACAATCCAGCGTCCGTCACGAAAATCATGATACGCCACCATGCGTCCGCCTGCGACCCACTGCTGGCATGCCGTCCGGTGGGCATCCTCCGCGGTGAGGTTGGCGACCAGCGTCCGTTCCACCCCGGTGGCCCGTTCCAGGATGCGAAGATCGCCTGTCTCGCCGTTCGCGGCGGTCGAGGAAAAATACAGGACATGGCGCCCGTCCAGGCTCTCCGGACAGGTGTTGAAATAGCTGTGCATGCTGTGCGCGTTCCGCGACGGCGCCACCGGGAGAATCCGGGCGTCGCGCCATGCCCGGAGTTCGGGAGTGGTGAGGACCGGGCTGTCCAGCAACCAGGGCTGGGCGTCGAGAACGCGGGTGGCGGCCATGCAGATCACGAGGAGTGACAGGAATGGAACAGGTTTTATCATGCGAGCGCCACTACAGTATCCGTTTGCTGATTACTGATTTCAGAGACATCCTCCGGTTGCGGCGAATCACGGCGAACGCGAGCAGGATCGTTCCCGCCAGAAGTGCGCAGGCGGAGGGTTCGGGAACTGCGGGGACGTATGTCACGCTCAATTCCGAAAACGTCAATGTGGAGCCGGCCTTGCCGGAGGTGGCGAAAAAGGAAAGGGTGTCGAAGGTGGTTACCAGGTTGCTGGCGGTTGTGACGCTCTGCCCGGCGCCGCCGTTGATAACACTGGTTATGAGAAGACCGCCCTCAATCAGCTTCAGGGTCAGGGAGCCGGTAATGACACCGGTTCCCGGGCTGGCCAGCGTGGGAGAACCGGCAATCTCCGTG
Source organism: Opitutaceae bacterium (assembly GCA_031266495.1). The sequence continues at coordinate 2,386 of JAISAX010000789.1, read as the reverse complement.
CGCCCCGACCACAAGTTGTCATTGCCGCCGCCTCTGCGGAAAAATTTGCTGTTGGCGCCAGACGCGGCATTGGGCGCATACAGGGCGGCATAGCCGGTGTCGTTGTTGAACCTCGCATCGGTGGCGCCGTTGACGTTTCCCGATATCTGGTTCCCGCCCGAGTTGAACAATCCGACCCGGAGAGCACCATCGGCATTCCGAAACGCATCACTTCCGCCTGGTGTGATCTGCCAGGAAAGGACAAGCGAATCGCCGACATTCGCCAGGGTGACGGCATCGAAGGTGGCGACCATGTAGTTGTATTTCCCTGAACTCCCCAGCGTCCATGTGAGCACCGGGTTTCCGGTGCCCGCCGAATAACCCAGACCGCCGGGCCAGATTTCATTGGTATCCCCCGACACATACCACGTGTTTGCGCCGGACGTCCCGTCGAGTCTGACATCCGGCAAATCGTAAAGGGCGAATGCCGGAAGGGTGAGCACCGAGAGGAGCGCGGGGATGGCGAGGAGGTGTAGTCGAGTTTTCATGATTTTCCGGATGCGGGCCGGTGCAGGAAAAACAAGTCTCCATTGTGCTTGAAGCAAACCCGCGGAATTTCATACTAATGAAAAATGACCTCTCCAGGCTGTCCTGTAACCACGGCGAGCCTTGCGCGGGAAGCCGGCGTCAGTCAGTCCACGGTATCGCTGGCCCTTCGCGATGATCCGCGTGTCCGCGAATCGACCCGGTTGCGAATCCGGGCGCTGGCGGACGAACGCGGTTACATTCCCGATCCGGCTCTCTCCGCTCTGGTCGCTTACCGCGCCCGCACACGCGCGGCGGGGGATTTCGGGAAAATCGCGGTGCTCCACGACCTCGATCGCAAGGAATCCGGTTTCCCTGTTCCGCTGCGGCAGCAGGTGGCCGGCATGAGAGAGCGGGCGCGGCGTCTCGGTTATGATGTGGAGCTTTTCCGGGCGCATGCCGACCAATCCCGGTCCATGCGGCTGAGTTCGATGTTATACGCTCGCGGGATTCGCGGCCTCATTCTCCTCGCCTTGCGCATGCCGACGCTGGTCATGCGGTGGGAGCACTTTTCCGCCGTGGTTGTTGGCGAATACTTTTCCGAGCCAAGGCTGAACCATGTCAACCACCACCAGGGCACGATCCTCAACACGATTTATGCGGAGTTGCGGAGCCTGGGGTACCGCAAGATCGGGTTCTGCAACATCGGCATTTCCGAAGAGCGCAAACACCACATCTACCTCGGCGCCTACCTGAAGTGTCTCTGGCTGGACGGTATTCCGGTCGAGGATTCCCCGCCGCTGTTTTATGACGAGGCGACCGACTGGTCGCCGGTCCCGTGGATAAGGCGCCACAGGTTTGACGCCGTGATGACGATGTTTCCCGCGGCGTTTCTCGAAAAGCTGAAGGGAACCCGTTACCGGGTGCCGCAGGATCTCGGTCTTGCCGGATATTCGATTCCCTTGCAAGACGGCGAGTACCCGTTTTCAGGATACGCAATCGATCATCACCGGATGGGAGCGGCGGCGGTGGACACGGTCCAGTCAATGATCCATCGGGGGTTGCGGGGTGTGCCGCGGGAAAACGAGCTTTTCGATCTCTTCATTCGCGGCCAGTGGGTCCACGGAAAAACGACGAGCGCCCGGTGACCAGGGATCGCGCCAATCCGCCCGGCACATGGAGAGGATTTTCATTCCGGAAGAGATGGGAGCTACTTGGTGGAGCCGGCCTGGACCATCCTGACTGGCGCTGCCTTGACGGCTTTTGCAGAACATCCCACTCCCCTTCTCCCGGATGCAGAGAGATTTTCGGGAACGGACATACCAAACGAACCGCTGCGGATATCACAACTGTAACGCTTTTCCATACGGATGCTTTTCTTTCAAAATTTTTTGTTAGACATATTGTTATTTAGTAAATTGTTACAGAAATCCCGGATACCTCTTTTTTGGCAAGGTAAACAAATCCTTCCCCTTCACAAGACCGAACATTTTTTTGTAGTATCCGCGGGTGTAACACAAAGTGAGGACGACAACGCAGGAGCGTGAGCGCCGATAGGGGCGCACTTCACTGTTTTGTACCGGGATATGGGTAACAGATGTACCGGGTCAGAGGTAACACTTTTCAACTCATGGGAAGGGGGCTATAGCCCCCTTATGAACATTGGCGACTGGGAGATTAATTATGGGAATAGAAGACGGCGGAGGCGAGGTCGAGATCAGGGGCAAAGGGAAGTTTATGGGATTTGTGGATGGGGGGGGGTTGATGATCTGAAGTGGGATAAACTCTCCTTGCGAAGGTGGCGTGACCAGAGTTCGACGCGCAGTTGATTGATGAGCAGGCCGGTGGTGGCGCGGAGCGGGGGATAGCGGCGGCGCCATTT
>JAISAX010000788.1 GCA_031266495.1 Opitutaceae bacterium | reverse complement strand
GGCGGGGGGGGGGGGGGGGGGGGGGGGGGGGGGGGGGGGGGGGGGGGGGGGGCCCCCCGCCGGGCCGGTCAGCCCATGAGCTTGTTGAGCTCGTTCACGTAGCCCGATACGAAGCGGATGATGTGGTAGCCGACAACCACCACGACCGCGGCGAAAATCAGGCCGGGGTAAAACAGCGTGGCCATGCGCAGGCTGGCGTTGGCGTTTTCCTGATGGAGCCCGGAGAGGCGGAGAAGGTCGGCGTCGAGCTGGCCGGTCGCCTCGCCGGTGCGGTAAAGGGTGACAAAATCGTCCGGGAAACAGGAAAACGCCTCCAGCCGCTCGCCGGGCCGTCGGCCTTGCCGGATGGTTTCGCGGATGGAGCGGGCGGCGGCGTCGAGCACGGGCGAGCGGGAGGCGCGTCCTGCGGTGGCCCAGGCTTCGCCGATGGGGGCGCCGGCTTCGAGGAGGTTGCCCAGCGCGAAACTGAAATCGGCCAGCGACTGCTCGCGCCGGTAGCGCCGGAGGACGGGCAGCAGGCGGAGTACGCGGTCGAAGAGCGGGCTCTCGCGCTTCGCGAGCACCCGGGCGGTGATGGCAAGCGCCCAGAGCGGGAGGAGCGTGCAGGCGACGGAGCCGAGCCAGGCGGCGCCGTCCCACCGGAAACCGCCGCCCTCCCAGTCGAGCATCCGCAGCACGGGAAACATCAGCAGGGCGACATGGAGCACGCCCACAGGATAGACGCAGGCGAGCACCACGCGCGACGACGCGGCGGCGAGCTGGCTGTGGCGCGCCGAGAGGTTGCGCAAGGTGCGCGGCAGACGCCCGGAGGACGAGGCGGTGGCGAGAAACGGCCGGTCGTCGCGCGGCAGCCAGGAGCCGGTGGCGCCGATGGCGTTGGAAAACGGCTCGCCCTGTTCGAGCCGGCTGGCGAGCGCCTCGCGGCCGGCTGCGGGAGCGCCGGCATTGGAGCGGATGGCGGCGATGAGCGGGAGTCCAGCTTCGAGCTGTTGCGCGAGTTGAAGATACCAGGCCGAGATTTTTTTGTGATTGAGCGACATCGGGGGGGGGGGGGAGCGAATGTAGAATGTAGAATGGGCGGCTGCGCCGTCGGTTGGGTGGATGGGATGTGTTGAATGATTCGTGCGCAAGGGTTCGTCTTCTGCATTCTTCAGTCTTCATTCTACATTCCCGCGAAGCGGGGGGGGGGGCCGGTGGATGGTTTCAGCTTTTCAGTTTTCCGCCGTTCAGTTTTTTTGAGCCTTCATGCTTCGCCTCCGTGTCTCAAACCATTTCCGGCATCCCGGGCAATTGCCCGTGCGGATTCTGGCCATGGCCAGGCAGGAGCCGATGGAGGTGCACCGGCACGAGTTTGCCGAACTGGCGATCGTCACGGCCGGGGCCGGGGAGCACCTCACGGAGCAGGGGAGCTATCCGGTGGCGGCGGGCGACGTGTTTTTTATCCCGCCCGAACTGCCGCACGGCTACGCGCGCACGCAGGGGCTCGGGCTGACCAACGTGCTCTTCCTGCCCTCGCGCCTGCCGGAGCCCGGGGAGGAGTTGCGCGCGATGCCGGGCTGGCGGGCGCTGTTCGAGCTGGAGCCGAAATACCGCGACATGCACGGCGCCGCGGGGCACCTGCGGCTGCCGCCGGAGGAACTGGCGCGCACCATGGCGCTGGTGCGCACGCTGGACAACGAGTGCCGCGAGTACCGGCCGGGCGGCACCACGCTGGTGATGGCCGTCTTCCAGCAACTGCTTGTCATGCTGGCGCGCAGCTATGTGCCCAACGCCGCCGAGGCCGGCCGCCGCCTGCTCGCGGTGGAAAAGGTGATCGACCACATCGACACCCGGTGCACCGACGAACTCTCGCTCGATACCCTGGCGCGGATGGCGGGCATGTCGCTGAGCACCTTCAAGCGGGCCTTTCGCGGGGTGACGGGCACCTCGCCGATCGATTACGTGATGCAGGCGCGGCTCGGGCGGGCGTGCCACCTGCTGCGCACTTCGGAAACGAGCATCACGGATGCGGCGCTGGAGGCAGGGTTTAACGACAGCAACTACTTCGCGCGCGTCTTTCGCCAGCGCATGGGCGTGACACCGCGCGAATGGCGGCGCGAGGTGACGCGGCGGAGAGGCAAGGGGTGAGGCGCTTCGCTCGCGCCTCGTCGCAGCGGCTCCGGCTTCGCGTAACATCAGAACTTCATTTGAAACGCTCTGGCGCAGATCAACGAAGATTAGCGGTTCCCTCCCTGTCCGGTCGCTTCCCCGTCGTGTGCAAGCGGAATGGACAGGCATGGGGTCCGCGCGCTGTGTCAGAGCATCGGCCTGGCGCGTTTGAGGACTTGCACGGCAAAGCCCCAAGGGTCGCGGAGCATGATGATCTGGTCGCCGTTGGGGAGGTTTTCGAGGTCGGCGACGAGGGTGGCGCCGTTGGCGAGCAGATAGTCGCGGACGGCGGCGGGATTTTCCACGGCAAAGGCAACGTGGAGGTGAAGCGGGTCCCATGTGCGGTAATCGGGCACGCTGGCCTTGGGGTTGTTGTAGATTTCGATGACGAGGCGGCGTGTGGCGTCGGCGATGAAGTGCATGTGCACGGGCGCGGGTCCCTGGCGCACGATTTCGAAACCGAGGTGTTTGACATACCAGGCGGCGACGGCGACCGGATCGGAGGCCTGCCAGGCAACGTGCTCGGCGGCGAATGTGATGGCGGGGCGGGAGGAGGAGGTGGTGGTGGTGACGGTGGCGGTATTGTTCATGGTGCGATGCGAGTGTCGGGATCAGGGATGGCAGGCGACGGGAACGCAAGCGAAGGTTGCCGGTGTGGAAACAGTGGCAGGTTCACACATGGGGACTGATCTGGCTCGAATACCCGACATTGAACAAGGGTCATTGAATATCGGATACCGGATGCCGAAAGAATGAAACTGGCCGCCGGTGGGACAGGACGGGACGAGGCGGGATGCTTCCCGAAAAGTGGACAGGAACCGGAGTGGCACGGGGCGACCGGGCCTTGCGCGAAAGGCTTGGGCTGACTCAGGGAAAAATCGCCGAATTGCTCAAGATTGGCGCCAGGACGTGGACGCGCCGGGAATGCGGACGGCAGCGTCCATCGCAGAGTTTGAATTTGCTGCTGCGCGCGTTGCAGACAGGCGTGATCACTCCCTATATGTTGCAACAGTTGGGCGCGCCGCAGATCGACTGGACGCAGGCCACCGAGGCGGCGGCAGCAGCAGCAACGGCGGCGGCAGCAACGGCGGCGGCGGCGGAAACCGGATCGGGATCGGTAACGATTGAACTGCCGCCGGCCGTTTGCACGCCCGGCATCATGTATGAGGGGATGCCTTTGGCCGCATGAAAACCGCCCCTGTTACCTTGCTGGAGTATTTCGTGAGCGACCTGTCGTTTACCGCCAATCGCGAGTATGTGATGGACAAACCGCTGGAGTATCGTGCCGGGGATTTTGGCGCAACGCCTTCGGTGCTGCGAAGCCCGACCGCCATCAAGCAGAGGCGCTGGCAGGTTTCGCTGGAGATCAAACATGTACCACCCGCCGGTTGTAATTTCCCGTATGCCTATCGCGTGGTGCTGACGGGGTTTTTCCGCGCCGAACCGGACGTGGCTCCGGAAAACGAGGAACGGATGGTGCGCATTCAGGGGGCGTCGGTGCTGTATGGCATGGGACGCGAAATCGTGCGGGCAATGACGGGCCGGGGGCCGCATCGCCCGGTGTTGTTGCCAACGGTTTCGTTCTACGATCCGCCGCCGGCTTCAACGGCCCAAGGGTAGCGTATCACGTCGTTCACGACAAGATAACCGCCTGCGCGATGTGCTCCTGCTGGCGGCTGACTGTGCGGCTGACGGGGCGCGGCTGACGGTCTCGCGAAATACCCTGGCCAGCGACTCGAATGCCTTCTTCCTGCCACCGTCAAAATCGATAATCGAAGTAACGCGGCTCGACCGTAGCCCGCGCCAGGCGGAGAGAATTGGCGAATCTCCCGTTGCGTCAGGTCCTCGCGGGCTTTCGGCCCTGCGTAACATCACATCGATAATCGAAGTGTTCAGGGGCAACGGGAAGCTGTCGTTTTCTGGACAGGTTCCAGAGTGGCGCGGGCGTCCCGCCCGCTTCCGACGTGGCACGGGCTTCCTTGCCCGTGAGCGTTGCCTCTCCGCGTGCCGCGGGCGTCCCGCCCGCCGACGGTGAAACCGCCGGATCGACGTGGCACGGGCTTTTTCCGCCAATCGCCCGTGGACGGCGCAAAGCGCCGCCCACCAGCCCGGCCACCAACCTCTGGAACACGGGCTGGAAGCCCGTGCCTGAACATTGGCGACTGGGAGATTAATTATGGGGAATAGAAGACGGCGGAGGCGAGGTCGAGATCAGGGGCAAAGGGAGGTTGATGGGATTTGTGGATGGGGGGGGGATGATCTGAAGTGGGATAAACTCTCCTTGCGAAGGTGGCGTGACCAGAGTTCGACGCGCAGTTGATTGATGAGCAGGCCGGTGGTGGCGCGGAGCGGGGGATAGCGGCGGCGCCATTT
>JAISAX010000252.1 GCA_031266495.1 Opitutaceae bacterium | reverse complement strand
CCCCCCCCCCCCCCCCCCCCCCCCCCCCCCCCCCCCCCCCCCCCCCCCCCCCCCCCCCCCCCCCGCCAGGCGCCGCCGGACTCGGCGGCGGCGAGGGCGCCGAGCAGGGTTTCGAGGGCGCGGAGGTTTTCTTCCGCCTTGGCGATGTACTCCCTGAGGAAGGCCTGTTCGTCGAGGGAGAGTTTGTGGGCGGCGGCGATTTCGGCGACGGCAGCCTGTTCGGCGGCGACGTCCTTCTTCAGGCGCTCGATCTGGCGGGCGAGTTGTTCCTGGTTGCGAAAGGCTTTTTCGCGGGCGTCGAGCGCGAGCTGGCGGGTTTCCTTTTCGGCGGCCTCGCGGGCCTCGCGTTCCTCGCGGGCCTTCCTGCGCCCGGCCTGGAGGCGGATGGCTTCTTCGATGCCTCTGGCCCGCGCCTCGGCCTCGGCCTTGAGCCTGGCTTCCTTTTCCAGGCGGACTTGCCGACGCGCGGCTTCTTCGCGTTGGGCGTAGCCGCGGTCGAAGTTCCAGTAGATAGCCCCGAAGGCGAGCACGGCGGCGAGAGGGAAAATCAGGTAGGCTTTTTTCATCGGGATGCGGAAGTGAGAGAGTGGATACGGATCAGGTTGCGGATTTTCCGGGAGCGGCGGCGGCGGCTTCCTGGAGGGCTTCGCGGATGGCCTGGGTGAGACGGGTGATGTCGTCTTTCTGCACATCGGATTGCGCGGCGGCGGTTTCGGCCCACCGGGCGGCGTCGTCGAAGCGGCGGAGTTCGTACGCGACGTAGGCAAGGAAGAACCACGCCTGGCCGGGGCGTTCGAGCTTGCCGCGGGTCACGGCGTTGCGGAGGTGTTCGCAGGCTTCGGCGGGCTGGTCGCGGGCGTAGTAGAGGCGGGCGAGCGCGACCTCGAGTTCGCTGTCCCCGGGAAGGGCCTGGATGGCGCGGCGCAGCGCGTCGATGGCGCGGTCGTTGTCGTGCTGCTGCTGCCAGGAAAAGGAGAGGAGTTCCCAGTTGCGGCGGGTGTTTTCGATGGCGCCGTCGGCAAGCCCCTTTTCGAGGAGAGTGGCGGCCTGGTCGTATTGCCGGAGCGAGGTGAGGAGGGCGATGACGTTGAAATGATCCTGCGGGCCGGAGAGGTGTCCGTGCTTCCGGGCGCGTTCGACGGTGAGGAGGGCGCGGTGGCGCCAGCGGTCGGCTTCCTTCGGGTGGGTGGTTTCCGCGGCGAGGCCGGAGCAGGAGGCGAAGAGTTGCTGCCAGTACAGGGAGGAGCCGGGTTTGCGGTCCAGGAGCAGTTCGAGGTAATCGACGGATTCGCGAACGCGGCCGAGTTGCTGCAGGGCGGCGACGATGAGCACCCAGGCCTGTTCGTCGGGGCGGGCGCGGAGCTGGAGGCTGGCCTCGGCGTCGGCGAGGGCGAGGCGGATCTTTTCGGGATCGGGCCGGGCGGGGTCGCGCGTGGCGTCGCTGTAGAGGATGGAGGCGGCGTAGAGCTGCGCGTCGGCGGTGGGCCGGGGAGAGAGCGCGAGCCAGCGCCGGATGCGCTCGTAGGCGAGGCCGTAATAGCGATGACGGAGGTCGGGGTCGGAGGTCTCGACGGCTTCCTGGAAATAGAGCTGGCTGAGGGTGTGGAGCGTGTCGAGCGTGCCGGCGGTATCGAAAAACGAATGACGCTCGCCGAGTTGCAGCGAGGTTTCCAGCGGGGCGATGGCGGCGGCGTGGCGTTTCAGGTTGAGCAGAAGCTGGCCCTTGAGCTGGGAAAGAAAGGCCAGGTCGAAACTTTCGGGCGCGGCGGCGGGGAGGAGTCCGTCAACCAGGGCGAGGGCGCCGGCGTAGTCGCCCCCGTCGGTGAGGGCGCGCAGTTCGCCGAGTCTGGCGATGACGCGTTCGGCAAGCTCGGGCGGGGGCGGGGGGGGGGAGGGGGCTGCGGCGACGGCCCGGAGCGGCGGAGACAGGACGAGTCCGGACGCGAGGGCCAGCGCGGCGAGGGCGGCGGAGATCGTCGAGGTTTTGTTCATCGGGTGTGGGTCAGGTGTTGTCGGTAAGGGTGAAGCTGTAGGGGAGGATCACGTTGCGGGTGCTGACGTTGGCGCCACCCTTGCGACCGGGGCGGAATTTGCACCGGGCGGCGGCGCGGAGGGCTTCGGCTTCAAAAGCGGGGTTGGTGGAGCGGACGACGAAGGGATCGCGGACGTTGCCCTCGGCATCGACAATGAAGCCGACGAGGACTTCGCCGTTGACGCCGGAGCGGCGCATTTCGAAGGGGTAGGCGGGCTTGGCGAGAAACCGGGGGACGGGTTTCTGGTCGAGGGCGGCGAGGTCGAACAGGCCCTGCAATCCGCTGCCGGCGCCGCTGCCGCGGCTGAAGTTGCCCTTGGGTATGCTGATGATGACGCCGGCGGGCTTGCCGAGGCCGGGGGGAGGGGGCGGTTGCAGTTTCTGGACGAAGGCGGTGGTGCTGACAACGGCGACGGGGGTGTCGGCCTGCATCGGCGGGGCGAGGTCGGAGATGTCGGGCGCGGGGGCGTTGTCGGAGAGGGAGGCGAACTCCTCCGGAGAGGGCGGCTCGGGCTCCAGTTGCGGGAGAGGGACGAGGGCGATGACGGGAATGTCGTCCTCGGCCGGCGCGGCCGTCTCCGGCGCGGCCGGCAGGAGGCGGTCGCTGAAGGCGAGTCCGGTGATCGAAAGGGCGGCGACAAGGACGCCGGTCAGGAGGTCGCGTTTCATGGGAATGTGGGAGGGGGGGGGGGGGGGGACGGGGACCCGTAGTTGTTATGATATTACCGGGCGATGCGGATTCCGGGGCGGGTGTTTTAGCGGCCGGAGGCGCGCCAGGCGGTTTCGATGGAGACTTCGGCGATGCCGGCCTTGCGCACTTCGTCGAGGGCGCGGATGGTCGCGCCGTAGGTGGCCTTGTCGTCGCCGCTGACGAGGACGCGGGGAGCGGGACGGGAGGCCTTGTAGTCGAGAAGGCGCGGCGCGATTTCGCCGAAGGAAATAAGCTCCCGGTTCCAGTACGCCGTGTCGGCGTCGGAGAGTTGCAGGACGACGAGGTCGTCATCGTTTTTCGTGGCCGGCGTGTTCGGCGCGGCCTGCGGGAGGTCGAGGGTGAGGGACTGGATCTTGTTGAGCGAAAGGGTGAAGAGGACGAAGGTGGCGAGCAGGAAAAAGATCACGTCGATCAGAGGGATGATCTCGATGCGGGCTTTTTTGCCGCCGGCCGAAGCGTGGGAAAAGGAGGCCATGAGAGAGAGGTGCGGAAGCGATGGGCGGACAGGCCGGGTCAGTTGCCGGCCGGGCGGATGCGGGTTTCGATGTTGATCCGGTTGATCCCGGCCTTGCGGACCTCGTCCACGACGTAGCGCACTTGCGAGAAGAGGGCTTTTTCGTCGCCGTTGATGAGGACGCGCGGATCGGGCTCGACCTGTTTCCAGGCCTGGAGGCGGGCGATGAACTCGTCGAGCGTCACGGGTTCCTTGTCCCAGGCCAGCGTGCCTTCGGAGGTGACGGAAAGCGTGACGGCGCCGGCGGCATCGCGCGGCTGGCTCGTCTCGGTCGCGGGAAGCAGCACGGGAAGGCCGCCCGAGCGGTTGAGCGAGAGCGTGAAGAGGACGAAGGTGGCGAGCAGGAAAAAGATGACGTCGATCAGCGGAATGATCTCGATGCGGGCCCGTTTTTTGACGGGTTCTGCGGTGATGGCGCGGGTGGCTGCGGGCATGATGAATGGCGGGACGCCAGTGGCGGAACGGCCGGGTTCCGGGTATCCGGAAGCCCATGACGCGGAGTGGGTGAGTGTGCGGAGAGGATGGCGGCCGCGCCGGTCGCAGGCGACGGGCGGCGGGCAGGCTAGACGCCGGCGCCTTCGGCGGTGAGCGTGATGGCGGGAACGCCGGCTTTCTGGCTGACGAGTTCCAGGGCGTTGGCGGCGTCGGCGATGTCGCGGCGCGCCTGTTCGATGCGGGTGTTGAGCACGTTGAAGGGGAAGAGTACGAGGATGGCGATGAAGAGACCGGAGGCGGTGGCGATCAGCGCCTCGCCGACGCCGCCGGTGATCTTGCCCGCGCTGGCGGCGATGTCGCCGGTGCCGAGCGCGCCGAAGGTGTTCATCATGCCTGTCACCGTGCCGAGCAAGCCGAGCAGGGGAGCGGCGGTGATGCAGGTGTCGAGGATGGCAAGCCCTTGCTGGTAGCGGCTGAGTTCCCGGCTGGAGGCCTGGGCGAAGGCGTCGTCGAGCGAACTTTCCTTGTGGGTGAGCGCGTACACGAGAATGCGGGCGATGAAGTCGCGGCTTTTTTGCCCGATGCTCACGGCGCCCTCGACGTCGTGGTTTTCCACGCGTTCGTAGATTTTGCCGGCCACCCCGGGATCGCGGGTGCCGTTTTCACGGAAGAGGAACAGCGTGCGCTCCACCACGACGGTGATGGCGAGAAACAGGACGACGAGAATCGGCCACATGATCGGGCCGCCGTGCTTGAAAAGCTCGAGCGGCGACTGGCCCATGAGAAAGGCGAGCGGCGGGAAGATAATGCCGGTTGTCATAGATATGGATGTGTGTGGAGGAGGAAAATGGATACCGGGACGGCTGGTTGCCGGTCGTGCCGGTCGGTTGATTCGGATTGCGTGTGTGTTGTGCCGCACTTCATCCGTTCATGCCTTTGGCCCCCGCGACTGACGGTGGTTTCGAGGCTGGCCATGCGTCGGCGCAAAAACCTGGCTCTGCAAAAAAGGCAGAAAAAATAATGTGCGTGGATGGACTGTAACGTTCCTCCAGATGCCTGGTCGTGCGCGTTTGCTCAGGGGATAATCCCTTTCACGGAAATTGATATCCTACTATTCTGATCAAGATACAAATCATAATTTCTCCTCCGGTAAATGAAGAACGGAATTTAATTTGCCCGATAAGCTGTCGATGCGGCGGCCGGCCGGGCCGCTCTGGTGGCGGTCTGTTCCTTTCCGTCGCCCTCAGGTCCGGGCAAAGGCGTCATCCGGTTTCACGGTCTCCTCGCCGACGAGGTCGGCGAAGACGAACTCGCCGGTAGAGATCGTGGTACCTGCCGCGCAGGGCGAGGAGTTGAGCGGAGGCCGGATCGGGTGTGGTGACCACGCGCAAGCGCAGTTCGGTCACTATCGCGGAGCGGCGCACCGGCACGATCAGGTCCACGCGTTTGATGCCGGCCATTTGTTTGACCAGCAGACGGGCGCAGGTGCCCAGCCCCTTCGAGCGCATCCACTGTTCGAGCGTGCGCCAGAGGGCCAGCGCGAGGAAGCAGACCAGGATGTGCGCCTGCACCCGCTCGCTCTGGCGCTGGAGCATCGCGCGTTCCTTTCCGGCCCGCGCGCCGCTGCGGCATAGCACGTAACGCTCGCCGGGTTCCCCCTCGGAATGCTCGACCAGGCGCACCGCCAGCCCCTCCTGCACGGTTTTCCAGTCGGTGTGTTCAGGCAAGGCCTGCCCATGGGCGCGCAGCCAGCTCTTCGGCGTGCCGACCAGGTAGCCGGTGAGCAAGGCGGCGGTGTGCGCCCGGCCAACCGACTCGCGGCCGGCGGGCAAAAGCCCGGCGAGCAGAGAGTCCAAGCCAAACCGGTGCCACCGCGACACGGCCAGGTAGCACTCGCCGAAGTCACGGCTGTACTCGACTCGCAAGGCGCGCAGATCGGCCGGCTCTCGACCCCGTACGCAGTTGGCGGCGTCCGGCGCCTCCTGGCCGGGCTGCACTCCGGTGACCGGTCGGGACGGCAGCGTCTGCCCGCGCAGCAGGAACGGCAAGTCGTCCCTACCCCCGCGCAAACCCGCCTGCTGCGACTCGTCGAGCTTGCCAAGCGAGGCCGACCACCTGCTGGCGCGGCCCCCGCGCTGTGCGCACTGTCCGGCACCAGGGCCTGTAACTGCAGCCGACGCCCCGCGCCGACTTGCTCTTGCTCCTCAAAAACATGCCCGGCTGTATCGCAGAAACCCACCCGGCCCTCAACGGGGTGTTCGGCACTACATCGCCCCGGAATATCCGCTTCCCCCGTAAGCGCCCTCCGGCGAAATATATCTCACCTCTGAAACTTTCTTAGTCCGGATATTTCAAACGTGGACAGGAAAAAGTAATCGGAGAGAAGGGTAGCGTGTTTTTGGTGGGTAATTGGAGGCGCATGGGACGCACGAGGCAAGTGTGGGGTGATTTGGGGCG
>JAISAX010000705.1 GCA_031266495.1 Opitutaceae bacterium | reverse complement strand
TTGCAATTGGCCCCTCCCCCCCCCACCCCCCCCCCCCGGTTCACTCAGTCCGGGGTTTTCGCAAAGATGCCCGGACACTCGCGGAAATGCAGGGCCTGCGTGCCGTCGCTGAACTTCATGGTGGCGCCATTGTAAACAAGGAACGCCCTGGCAAGCGGACTCACCCGTGAACAAAACCGGTGCAGACCGCCGGCCAGCGATTTGTGCCAGGTGCCTGCCGCCTTGATCTCGATGCCGGTCAGGGTGTGGCCGGAAGCGTACAGCAAATCGACTTCGTTGCCATTGCCGTCACGGAAAAAATACAAATTGGGCGTGCTCCCCTGATTAAACCGGGCCTTGAGGCATTCAATGACGACCAGATTCTCGAAAATGCCGCCGACGAGAGGATCCCGCGACACCTGTTCCGGTTTTTCGATGTCGAGCAGATAGGTCAGCAGGCCCACATCGGTGAAGTAGTATTTGGGCGATTTTATCACCCGCTTGCCGAAATTCTCGTGATAGGGCGGCAGTTTGAAAACGATGAAGGAAGCTTCCAGAATCGACAGCCAGTTGCGCAATGTTTTCGCGTCCACCCCCACATCGTTGCCGAGGGAAGTATAGTCGATGAGCTGGCCGGTTCGGCCAGCCAGCAGCTTCATGAACTTCTCGAACAGGGACGCGTCCTTCAGATGAATCAACTGCCGGACATCCCTCTCCACGTAAGTCTGATAATAACTGGCATAAGCCTGTCGCGGACGCTGTTTCCGGTCATGGATGCGAGGCAGGAAACCGCGAAAAACATACTCTTCAAATTCGTCAAAAACAATGCCCGCGCTTTCCAGTTCGCCAATGGACAGCGGCAGCAAATGCAGGATCGCCGTGCGCCCGGCGAGCGATTGCGAGACGGCCGCCCTCAACTCCAGTTGATGCGAACCGGTCAACACATACTGACCATTCGCGGGATGCTCATCCACACGCACCTGAAGGTAGCTCAACAGTTCGGGAACCCGCTGGATTTCGTCCAGAATCACGGGCGGCGGGTTTTGTTTGAGAAAGGCTTTGGGGTCTTCACTGGCCCATGCGCGCTGTTCCGGATCTTCGAGACTCACATAGGCATGATCCGCCAGACGGCTGCGCACCATGGTCGTCTTGCCGGCCTGCCGTGGTCCGAGGACTGTCACCACCGGGAACTCTGTCAGCAAGGTTGCAAACTCCCTTTCAATAGCTCGCGGAATGTAGTGGCCGGTAATCACGAAAAGAGAAAAATCCATGCAATTCAGGACTTCAAGTCTCGAATTGCATGGATTTTGACCCCTCACTTGTGAGGATCGTGCAAGTATGAAGAAGATACTGGGGGGGGGGGGGTGGAGGGGGCGAGCGTCAGGATCACATCCGGTTTTTCGGTTCTGAACCATTTTGCGAACGCCTCCGCATTCCATTCCCGCGAGATGAACGGCTTCAGTCTTTCCCGCGCCGATACGCCATGTTTGCCTGATCGTTTCTTCCGGTCATCGATCACCCCGCGCCCATGACCGGGCGCCCATGTGCACTGCGAATCAAAACGTACAGGGCGTCGAATCTGTTGCCACCACCCCGACTGTCCGTTGACTCCCCGTCGCGACTCCCCGTCGCACGTCTTCCCGTCCTCATTATCCAAATACCAACTACAACCGTCCCGTTTGCCATTGCCATGAAACACACTCGAAAATCTTTCCCCGCGGCAACCATGCTCCTCGCCGTTGCCGTTCTCTCCTTCGCGCCCTCTGCGCCTTTCGCGCGTGCTGCCGCCGCCGCCACCACCATCGTCACCAACGAAGCCCAGCTCGCCTCCGGCGAGGAGGCGCATGTTGTCCACACTTATAGTATCGGCGCCGGCGGCCTCACGCTTTCCGATGGCGACACGCTCAGCCTCGGCGGCTACGTGGCGAATACCGGCACCCCCAACAACGTCCCGGTTGCACTTTCAGGCGGTGCGCTCGTCATAGGAAACGGCGGCACGCTCGACCTCCAGCAGGCATGGAAAAACAGCAGCCCCGCCCAGGGTTCCGTCCAGTACAACGTGGGCGGCGCGCTCACCCTCGATGCCGGCGGCGTCATCAACTTCGGCGCGACCCCCACCGTGAGTGACCGCGGCTACGGCGCGGTGACCGGCGACTTCCGTCTTCTCGTCAACGGCAACCTTGCGCTCAACGACGGCAACCTCGTATCCGCCGTTTCATCACCACAACTCTGGCTCAAGGGCGGCGCCAACACGATCCGCGCCGCCGTTTCCGTTCCCGCGGCCGCCACCGTTGTCCTGAATGCCGGGGGCAGCGCCGGTTCCCCGCAAATACTGAACACCGAAGCCGGCCTCGCCAAAATCATCATCCGCTACGGAGGCAATCAGTTCGCCACCCTCGCCGCAACGGGCGCCACCTCCGACGGCCTCAACGTAGGCCAGATCCAGATTCACCAGCAAAACTCCGGGGCATCCACCACGCTCAAACTCGGTAGTGACATCACCACGACAAATCTTTCCCTTTCAGGAGGCCCCTCGTCGGGCAACGTCACCTATGCCATCGACACCGGCGGCCACACGCTGGACATGACCGCATCGGCGGCGCGCTTCCAACCCGACCGCATCAACGCCAACGTCGCCACCACCTGGAACCTTGCCGGCGGCGGTGTTTTCAAGGCGCATTCCTTCCGCTTTGATCTCCGTGACAACGTCTCCGTCAACGTTGGCGCCAACACCACGCTCATCGCCAGCGCCGCCAATGTGACCAACTTCCTCGGCACCCAGACCTCCGCTTCCGGCACCGGCACCGTGGACGCCACCTCCACCTTCATTTACGACGCAGCAAACACGACCGACAAAAGTTACCTCAACGCCAACGTCGCCATTGGAAAAGTGGTGGCCCAAAAAGGCATCATCGAGGCGGCAACGGACCTGGATATTCGCGGCGGCCTCGTCATCAGGGCCGGCGCCGCATTCGACGCAGTTGGCAAGACAATCACCACGCCCTCCATCATCTTTGGCATTGATGGCGCGGACTTCGGAAAAATTTCCGACGGTGCCACCAGTGCTGTTTCCATCGCGGGCAAATCGCTCACCTTCGACTTCGCGACCAGGCCCGCGAGCGATGACTCCTGCAGCTTTTTCCCCAGCGGCGTGACCGGCTCCGCCGCCGATGTATCCGTGACCTTTTCCGGCATCGACGTCCTTGTCTTGAACAACAACAACGGCGTCTGGTCGGCCATGCTGGACGGCATCACCTACACCTTCACCGAATCCAGCGGCGCCCTGACCGTGGCCGGCGCGATTCCCGAACCCGCGACTCTAGCGCTGCTCGCCGGGGCGGGGGCATTTCTGTTCGTAGTTGTTCGCCATTACAGGCACTGACCTTTCCGCGCCCGTGGCGCGGAGCCGGATTTGGTCCGGCTCCGCCGCCCCTCCCCCCCCCCCCCGCCTGTCAC
>JAISAX010000672.1 GCA_031266495.1 Opitutaceae bacterium | reverse complement strand
CGCCCCCCGCGCCCCGCGCCCCCCCCCCCCCCTCCAGCCGTGGCGCGGGCGTCCCGCCCGCATCCGACGTGGCACGGGCTTCCAGCCCGTGAACGTTGCCCCACCGTTCCGGGGTGCCGCGGGTGTCTCGCCCGCGTCAGGGTCGAAGGACTCAAAGTCTGAAAGTCGCAAGACATCACCGCGCGCATCCCTTGCCTGGCATTGGATTCGCCCTATGGCACAACAAGGCCGAACCCGGAGGTGCTGACGCTGTTGGAGGCGGTGCCGAAAAGGACAATCTGGCTCTTGCGCTGGTCGGCCCGTGATGCATGGGCATCCGCAGGGAAAGGAGCGTCCACAGCCACGTCGAAACCGAAGGCACGCGTCGGCATTCCGGTAGCCGGATCGAGCGGGAGACCGGTGGACGCCCACGGAATGCGGAAAACAACCCGGTAACCTCCGGCCCGCGGCGCGCCGGTCGCGGTAGTGTTTCCCAGAATACCGTGTTGTTTTGATGCGTTCCAGATCTCGACGGTATCGCCAGGCCGGAGCGCGGGGCGGAGCACGACCTGATAAACGCCTTTGCCGTAGGCGGGCGTGGTCGCGGACTGCGCGGACGGACGAAAATCGAAAAACAATTCAACCGCCGAACCTCGCACATCGGGCCAGCGATGAGGGAGGCGGGCATGGGCGTCGGTGACGTCCACATAGACGAGCAATCCATCGCGGTCGCCACCGGATTTTACGCGGGCGGAGAGTTCGGCGGGACCGGCCCAGAATTGTTCTTCCTGGATCGACGTGAGTTTGGGCGGACGCCCGATGGCGACCTGCTCGGGCATGTCGATGCGGAGATCGCCATTGGCCGGCTGCCATGCGGCAAGGGCGGCGATGACGCCTTCGTCCGGGGTTCGGGAGAAGCTGGCTGGCAGCGGCGAGAGGCGTATGGTTGGCCGGGCTTCGAGCACAACGGGAAATGTGAAACGCGTGCCGTCGGCAAGACGCGTAACGGCGTCGATAACAAAACTGCGCTGGCCAACGGTCGGGCGCGCACCGGGAGCACCGGGAGCACCGGGAGCGGCGGGAGCGGCGGGAGCGATGGCGGTGAAGGCGAGCGAGGTGCGCTTGCCGGGAGCGAGATCGAACGCGAGCGAGGCGGGTTCGAAGCGCCATCCCTGTTGCGGAGGAAGTTCCACCCGGTCGGCCCAGGATCGGGCACGGGCGCGGTCACGATTGACAAGCGTAAAGCTGACAACGGTGCGTCCGGGTTCGCCGGTTTCCTGACGCAGGTTGATGACGGGAGAGGACATCACGCGAATGCCGGGGCGGGCGGTGTGCAGGTAAACGGGTTCATCACCGAGCGCGATGACGTGGTTTTGTCCGTTGAGTGTCTGGCGTTGTCCGAAAAGGGTGACGAGTTCCGGCGTGGTGTCGGCGGCGGTTTCAACAAAAATGCTGCGTTCGCCCATGCCGGACCAGAGGATGGCAACTTCGCCGCCGTTCGCCTTGGGGAACACGCCGCCGAGAACGCCGGCCTGGTCGATGGGGCGACCGCGCTGGTGATACGCCCCTTCGAGTTGCGCGGTGAGAACACCGATGGCGAGGGTGTGCCGGCTGGGCGTGCGAACGCCGTCCCTGGTCGCGGAGATGAGCGAGAAACCGTCGCTGCCGCCTCCGGAATGACGCGCCGTGGCGGAAGCCCAGCCCGGGTCCGGCCAGTGGAGGTTCCAGCCGAAAAAGGTAAAACGTTCCGCGCCGGCGAGGAAGTTCCAGATGGCGTTGCGCACGATGGAGAGCGCGCCTTCACGCTCGGTGAGGGCGTAGTTGGGCCAGCCGCGGGCAACGGCAAGGCCGGGATGTCCCTGGCGGATGAGTTCGGCAAGACGCGCATCGGGGATGGGGCGATCCACCTCCTCGCGAAGGGCGACGTAGGTGCCGGTTTCGGAATTGAGAACGGGGAGGTTCGGGTGGCCGCTCTTCGCGATGATGTCGCGCACCTCGCCAAGCTTTTGCGGGAGATTGGCGGCCTCGGGGAGTTGCGGGGTGACGTAAGTGTGGATGGATACGGCATCCATGTAGTTGCCGCCGCCTGCGGCAAAGACCTCGCGCATCCAGGGGACGAAGTTGCCGGTGCCGCAAATGCCGTAAACGCGGGCGGAGGGATCCACGGCATGGACTTCCTCGAACACGGCCTGCGCGATGGGCACATAGTCGGCAGGCGGGATGCCGTTGTCGCCGCCGGCGTTGGGTTCGTTTTCGACTTCGTAGTGGTGGACGCGGCCCTGGTAGCGGGTGGCGAGGGCGCGGACAAATTGCCGGTAGAGGCCGAACCTGGGAAAACCTCCGCGCTCGCCCCAGTCATAACGTTTGGGTTTCTGTTTGGGGTAGGCGCGTTCGCGCATCCAGGGGAGAAAGGGTTCGGACTGAAGGCTGATGTAGGTGGTGAGATTCTGGCCGAGAAGCCAGTCCACGCGGCGGTTCCAGTGCCACTCGGCAGGCGGGGTGGCGGGATCGATGCCGTAGTCGCCATGGTTGTCGCGGACCCAGGCGGGGCCGACGATGTATCCCCAGTAAGAATACACATGGGCGAAGTCGATGCCGAGGGCGTCGGGCCAGGAGCCGAAGTGGTTGTCACTGGAATCGTGAAGTCCGAATTTGGGTGTGCCGACCGGTTCGCCGGAGCGGCGGGCGGCGTGGAAGAAGTGCTTTTCGGTCTCGAATCCGGCGGCGTCCGGCGCGGCGGCAGGGGCGGCAGAGATGGCAGGGACGGCAGAGGCGGACGCTTCGCGGATTTTCAGGTGGTAAACATCGCTGGCGAGCGGATCGGGCAGGGTGACGGGAACGAGGGATTCGGAGCGGGGGGCGGCGGAGAGGGTTTGCGTCCAGTGGAGAGGAGCGGCGGCGGCAGGACCGACTTCACCGCGAAGATCGAAATCGAGGACGATAGAGCGAGGCGCGTCGGAGGGGTTGATGAGCTGAAGAGTCGGGGTGTCGCGTCTGCCCGACGCGGCGGCGATGGCATAGGTATCGAAACCAAGGGTACGAATGACCGGAGCGGCGGAGCGTGATGAAGCGGCGAGGTCAAGGGAGGCCGCGTATCCGGATTCCCAATCGAGGAAAAAATCGCCGGCGCCCGGCGAGGAAAGCGCAAGCTGGTCGATGTGCCAGGCAGAGAGTTCAAGGCGTTTGGGCGCAAACCCGGCGGCGAGAGCGAGAGTTACCGGAGGCTGGCCGGCGACCTGGCAAGTGAGGCGGCCCTGGTCCCGGCGGAGAAGGAGGTGTTTCCATGCATCGCCCCACGGCTGGCCGAGAGAAACGGTTCGGGAATCCGGGCCGGAATCGGGGTTTTGGAAAACGAGTTGCGGGGCGCGCCCGTCGGCGGCCCGGGCAAAGCGCAGGATGAGTTTCCGGTCGCCGTCGATGAGGGTGAGCGCATTTTTGGCGAAACGGCGGGAGTTGTCACGGAGGTCAACGGCGAGGTTGAAGGTGTCGTCGGGAAAGACGAGACAGGGAGCCAGGTCCCAGGCGAAATCGGCCTCGACGGCCATGCAATGGCCCACACTGCCTCCCGGCGCGGGAGGGACGACGGGGAACAGGGGATTGGCGACCGTGGCGGAATCGGGGTAAAGATGGATGCGGGCGGCGAACCCGAAGGGAACCGCAAGGAACGTGATGATCGCAAAAATCGCGAGAGCGAATCTGGCTGGAAAAACGGGAGGAGTGGCTTTCATGTCGTGACGTGATGTGTAATCGAAACAAGGATACGCGTTGGAAATAATGAGAAGGATGAAGAGATGGGGGGGGGGGGGGGGGGGGACCGGAAACCCAATGGGCGCAGGGCAGGGAAAATCACTGAAGTTACGCGGTACCTCACGTAGGGGCTTCGCTTGCGAAGCCCGCGAGCGACCTGACTATGGAGATGCGCCAATTCCGTTCGTCCGCCTGGCGCGGGCGTCGCAAGCGACGCCCCTACGGCCGATCCGCGTTACATCAGCAGACTCAGTCATCCGCCAACACGAGGACGGCATCATCGAAGCGGGCTTTGATTTCGACATTGGAACTGATGCCGAGGCGGACGCCGGTTTTGGTGGCGTTGTCGGGAGCGACGACCTTGAGGGTGACGGTTTGCCAATCGGCGGTGAATTGTTTCGTGGGCAGGGGCTGGTAGCCGATCCACTTGTTATTCGCATCCAGAAAATAGATACCGATGTCGGTGCCTGCGTAGCCTTTTTTCCCGCCGGCGGCGAGGCCGGTGGGAATGGCGCCCGCGATGCGAACGGTGAGTTTGTATGCAGAACCTCCTTCGGCGGGAATCTCCTGCTGCCACCAGACGTGGGCTTTGACTGGCGCGGAAACCGCCAACATGGCGAAGCGGTTGCCATTGGCATCGGTTTCGCCGCCCCAGGTGATTTTTTCGGCGTCGGCGCCATGTGCCTTGAGTGGACTTTGAGGAAAAACCCAGCGGGTGACGCGCCGATTTTCCCCCGAAGTGAAATCGCCATTCGCGAGAAGATTTTTTTCGGTCTGCGCCGTGGCGGAAGACGCGACAAGAACGGACGCAAGAAAACCGGTAATGATGTTTTTAATACGCATGGTGGAATCGGTATCAAGAAGAGGGTTCGTCAAGGGTGAGAGTGCGGCCAGGCCACTGGAACCCGCGCCAGAATACGTGGTTTGTGTCGCCGGAGTAATAATCCATCCGGGTTTTGTTTTTGGCGGCGATGTGGCCGTCAACGAAAGCAACGTTGACCTTTTCCCTGTGCGGATAGACGAGGGCATCATTCAACCAGCGGCCGCCGCCGCCAGCGCCGAAGAGATCGATGAAGAGGTATGTTTTTGACGGGTATTCGATTTGCGAATACTTCGCGCCCACCCTCTCCCAATTGCCTCCGCCATCGGTGATGTGAAGATTGATGCTGTAGCGGATACGAACACGGTCCTCGACGTAGAAGGTGGCGGGGGGAGTGGCCTTGTTGGGTTTTTCCACGGGACACAGGAAGATGGTATTGTCCACTTCGCCGCTGTTGGGTTTTTTCGCGCTGATGTAGGGCAGCAAGCTGGTTGTCCAGTAGGGAGAGGTATTGTTGACCCGCCAGGGAACGATGCAGTCCTTGTTATCCCCGGCATAGGCAAGGGAAGCTATCGCGAGTTGGCGAAGATTGCTGGCACATTGCGCAGTTCGGGCGGAATCGCGGACTTTACCGACAACGGGGATGGTGATCGCGGCGAGAATGCCGATAATGACAATCACCGTAAGCAGCTCGATCAGCGTAAACGCGTCCACAGGGTGCGGTTTCATAATTTTCCGGGGGGGGGGGGGGGGATGGCCTACTGTCTGCCCATGCGGCTTCGGCAAAGACGAAAAGCAAGGAACGGCAGTGCGGACAGACTCGCGAGGAACACCGCGAACGCCGTCGGTTCGGGAATGGCGACATTGGTTTCGAGCAGGATGTTGCTTACGACCGCAGCCTTCGCATTCCAGCCGGCAAACGGCATGATGACGGCCTCGTCAAAGGTGGTTGTTTTGGCGGCGATTGCCGTGAACGATTTTTCGTAATCAATGGCTTCCGTGCCGGAACCGCCCTCAATGCTGTAGATGAGGTTCAGGTCACTGAGGTTGTCGGCCAGTACGATTTTGAGCGTGATGGTGTAAACGGTGAGTCCTGCGAGCGGCGTGGAGGTCGCTTCGCTGCCGAGCGACGTATTGGTGCCGCTCCATGTTGCAAAACCGCCAACATTGGTGTGTTCGTAGCCAAGCACGTCAGCGCTCGTGCCATTGTCCAGACGCTTCAAAATGCGGTAACCCGTATCATCGGCGATTGCGGCGGGAGCGGCGTTGTCGAGAACATCTGCCGCGATCCTGGTGCCGTTGGAATTGTAAAGTCCAAGCGTGGGACCGGTGCTGGCGTTACCGGCTGACTGGACGGCAGCATAAATGAACTGCGCGGAAAACTTCAGGTAATCACCCGCGGCGGCAAGCGTGACGGAGGGGAAATTGGCAAGCAGAGCATTGTTGCTGTAGCTGGAATAAAATGACACCGCATTGGCGGCCATTCCGGAAAAATCGAGTTTTGCGCCAGCGTTCAACGAATTGGAGTCGCTGGCCGCGACAACCGGATTCACGTAGTTGGTGCCGGTGACCGTGAACCACTGCGTCGCGCGGTCGGCTCCATTTTTCGTTCCGTCGGAGAAGTTGTCGTTGATGAGGGTGCGCGTGCTTTGGGCCAGAAGCGCAGTGGCTCCGAAGAGGACGGCGGCAAGGCAGGCGGCGGGTTTTGTGTATACATTCATGATGGCTTTTGTTGGGTTGGATGGATGAGGCTACGGCAAGGATGGCGAACAGGAGATATGCATCCTTGTTCTATAACAATAGCCAAAACAGTCATTTTTTCCTCGGTCAACAAAAATTTTCCCTCGTGCTCACGTTTTTAATGACTCGACTATCAAGTATAACAGTTAACGCCCGGAACGGAAAAGCCTCACAGAGGCCAAGGGTAACATGAGAAGGGCTGACGCCGCCGTCTTGACGTTCCGTCATGTTGCAAACACCGTTTGCCCATGCCGACACTTGCCGAAATCGAAAGTACCGCCTTGCGGTTGCCGAAGGCTGATCGCCTGCATCTCGTGGACGCGCTTCTTGGCAGCCTGCCTTTCCCCTTCGCTTCCGGCACCGATGCCGAGGTTTTTGAGGAAGCCAAACGCCGGGATGATGAAATCGAATCGGGCCGGACGAAGGCACTTTCGGAAACAGACTTCTGGAACGGAGTACATCGCGGCAAATGATGATGATCGAATACCATCCGGCCGTTCAGCGCGATTTTAACGACGCCATTGCATGGTATGACGCAGAGGGAGGATTCAATCTGGGAGATCGTTTTGAAGCGGAATTTCGTGCCTGTGTTGCGGCGATTCGTATGGCACCCCGGCGGTTCCCTTTTTTCCAAAATAGTGATGTCTTTCGTCGCGCGCAGCTTCCGCATTTCCCTTGGGTGATTGTGTATCGGATAAAAAGTGACATCGTCCGGATTGTAATTCTTCGTCACTCCAGACGTCATCCGCATTTCGGCATGCGGCGCTGGTGATGGGACAGATACCGGAGCGGGTATCACGGTCGATCCGGATGGAGGGTCATCATTGAGTGTAGTTGAAAGGGCAGGAACGGACGCATGGGCGCACTTCACGTGCGCCCATTGTATGCCCGTTGTCGTTGAAGAGCAACAGCGTATCCTCCTCATTCCGCGAACGGGCGCCGGGTGCATGTGAAGTACACCCCTGCGTATCTGCTCTTGTGATACACCTGGACTTCCGCCTCTTTCAATTGCACCCGTCGATTTCGCCCTATGGCACGACAAGGCCAAAACCGGAGGTGCTGACGCTGTTGGAGGCGATACCGAAGAGGATGATCTGGCTCTTGCGCTGGTCGGCCCGTGAAGCATGCGCATCCGCAGGGAAAGGCATGTCAACCGCCACATCGAAGCCGAAGGCACGCGTTGGCGTTCCGGTGGCCGAGTCGAGCGGCAGGCCAGTGGAGGCCCAACGGAATGCGGAAAACGATCCGGTAACCACTGGTCCGCGGAACGCCGGCCGCAGTAATGGGATGCCATCGCTTTCTGAACGTTACTCGTCGATGGTGACGAGGACGGCATCATCGAAATGGGCTTTGATTTCGACATTGGCGCTAATGCCCAGGCGGACACCTATTTTGGCGGTATTGTCGGGGGCGGTGGTTTTGAACGTGACGGTTTTCCAGTCAGAGGGAAACGAATCGGGCGGGAGTCGCTGGTAGCCGATCCACTTGTTATTCGCATCCAGAAAATAAATACCGATATCGGTGGAGGCATAGCCGGGTTTTCCGTTGGCGGCGGTTTTTGTCGGCACATCGCCCGCGATACGAACGCTCAGCACATAAGTCGCTCCACCCTCGGCAACCACTTCCTGCTGCCACCAGATACGTGCCTTGACCGGGGTGATGGTCGCAATGAAGGCAACCCGGTTGCCGCCCTCCGCGCCGCCCTCCGCAAGTACTTCGCTGCCCCAGGTGATTTTTTCGGCGTCGGCGCCATGAGCCTTGAGCGAACCCGGAGGGAAAATCCAGCGAGTGACGCTGCGGTCCTTGCCGGAATTGAACATGCCATTTTGCAGGAGGTTTTGCGCGGCGCCGGTATTCGCGGCGAACATGGCAACGGCAGTGAATACAAACGCGAGAATGGTTTTCCTGATACGAAACATGATGTTCAGAAGTTGGCCGGTTCGGAGACGTCGATCGTTCCAGTTAACGTTCCGTGCGGAACGAAGGGTTGCCAGAACGCGTTACGCTTTCCGCTTTCGGCGCAATAATAGTCGATCTGCGCTTTTGTCTTTTGCCCGACGTGACCATCGACGAAAACGGCGTTCACCTTGTTCTTGTGTTTGTAAACGATCTGCGAGGCCATGCCTCGCGTGCCGGCGCTGTTACCGTTGTGGTCGATGAAAAGAAACGTTTTTGACGGATACTCGACTTGAGCAAATTTGGCATGGATGCGCTCGAAACCTCCTTCATTGTTCGTAGCCGAAAGGTTGAGTGTGTAACTGAACCTGATACGCTCTTCGACGCGATACGGCAGGCCGTCGGTCCGCGTTCCGGGATCTTTCACAGGGCAATTGAGAACATCGGGAGCAATTTCCCCGGTTCCTGAAGGAAGTTTTGCGCCGAGATAGGGAAGCAGGATCCGGTTAACATAGGGACCATTCCCATCGGGGCCGCGCCAAGGCGGCAGCCAGTCCTGATTGTCCACGCCGTAATTTTGCGAGGCAATGCCAAGCTGACGAAGGTTGGAAACACACTGCGCTGAACGGGCGGATTCACGGACTTTCCCGACCACGGGAATGATGATGGCCGCAAGGATTCCGATGATGGCAATGACGGTCAGCAACTCGACCAGCGTGAAGGCACGATGCCGAGAGATGAGATTTTTCATGGTAACAGGGGGGGGGGGGGGAGGTATCAAGAGCAACGCCTTTTCACGGCGTTGCAGGAGGAGAACGATCAGCGACGGCAGATACGAAACGCAAGAAGCGGAAACACGGACAGCCCGAGAATCCACGCAACCGTGGCCGGTTCGGGAATCACATTGGTCAGAACCTGAATCTCGCCGATATAGGCAGGATAGGAGGCACTGAGACCGGCGCCATTATTGACCGCCAAAAACACCTCATCAAAGGTCAGGGTGTTCGCAGTAGCGATCACACTTTTGGCAACGCCATCCCATGTGGCGGTGATCAAAACATTGTCGGTGGAGTTTGTATTCAGAAGTTCGATGCGAATGCTCAGGGTTCGGGAGGTATCCGTGTTCACGATTTTTCCCGTGCTATCTTTGAGAAGATTGGGAGATACGGCGCTTAGTGATGCGTGAATGAAGAGGTCATTTGCATCGACGAGAGCGTATTTGGTGACGGCGTAGCCGATGTCGTTACCGAATGCTGTGCTCCCCAGAGTGGTGTTGATGGTATCGGAGACCAAGGGGGTGTCGTTGGTGTTGTACAATCCGAGTTGCGGACCGCTGGTGGTATTTGAGCCGATTTTGTCGGCATCGTAGGCGACCTTCAAGCTGGCCTCGATGTAGTCGCCCACTTCCGCCAGCGTAACTGGCGCGAAAACCGCACCAATGCGACTGCTGAAAGACGTACTATAGAAACTGAGTGCCTTACCGCTGATGCCGCTGCCAACTGGCGCTGCCGCGACGGTCAAATAAGAGAGAGTCGAGTAGCTGGTACTGGCAAACCATTGCACGGCGCGGCCTTGGCCGTTGCGGACACCGTCGGCGAAGGTTTCGTCAACGAGGGTGCGCGGGGTCGCGTCGGCATAGGCGGCACTTGCTCCGGCAAGGATGGCAAGCGCAAGCGTGTGATGGAGGAATCGATGGGATTTCATAGGTGGAAGGTTAGGTGAAACGGTTTGTCAGGATGTCAAAAACGATAACATTTTTGCTGTTATACTTCAGCAAGTGAAACAATGGAAATTTGTATGAATCAAGAAAAATTTCCGATGAGGTTTTTGTGAGGGTGCATCTCAAAGAGTGGACAGGTTCATCTCATCGGCAGGGAGGCCTCGAGATCTCCGTCGGGCGGAGAGGGCGAGTTGAGATTTCATAGGTAAACGGGCGCGGTTGCAGAGGCCTCGGAGAGGCCGTAAGTGTTGAGCGTCGATCGAGAAGGTCCGGGGAGCGCACGCGTCTCGCGTGCATGGCCCGGCGTCTCGCCGGGCAATCCGGGGGACGACGGAGAGGTGGAAAACAGGGTGGAAGGCGGGAGAGGCGGAGAGGCAACAGGCTTGGGCGAGACGCCCAAGCCGGCACGCGAGACGCGTGCGCTCCCCGGACCTTCTCGATCCCGGTCTCTCCCTGGCGACGCTAAACGCTTACGAGAGGCCTCCCTACCGAATGAACAGGTCAGGCTCCCTCCCCCCCCCGTCCAGCTTTTGAGATGCGCCCGTAAAGAATCAGGGGAGTCAATTTTTTTTGAGGGAGTCAGTGACTTCGTTTTGGGAGAGGCCGGAGAGTCTGGCGATGTCGGCAATGGACATGCCATTCGCCTTGAGTGCGCGTGCCATTTCACGCTTCCCCTCCATTACTCCCTCGGCGCGGCCCTTGGCTTCTCCCTCGGCGAGACCTTCTTTACGAGCGTCGGAAATCAAGGCATTGTGGACGCCATTT
>JAISAX010000657.1 GCA_031266495.1 Opitutaceae bacterium | reverse complement strand
TTAGCGCGGTCGGGCGGGGCTACCCGCCGACGGGGCCCCGGCCCCGGGCGCGGCGGGACGCCTCGCCCTACCGTGGACGCCTCGCCTTATGTGTCAGGAAAAACGGGACAGGTAGCGCTCGGCCAGCGCGGCCGTGCCTTCGGCGAAGCCGGGGGCGACGGATTGCGCCTGGGCCGTGTCGGCATGGGAGCCGATCCACGCCAGCAGCAGCAGGCGCCGCATCATCATGAAGGTGTCGATCGCGGCGAGCTCGGGCTTCGAAAGCGCGCGGACCTTGGCGTAACCGCGCAGCCAGGCGTCGATCAGCGCGGGCACATCGGAATGCGTTTCGATGAAGCTGAGCGCCGCGGCGAGGTCGTAGATGAACCACGAATAGCCGCAGTCGTCGAAGTCGATGGCGGCGACGGTGTCGCCCTTCACCAGCAGGTTGGCGGCGCGCAGGTCGGCGTGGATGAGGCCGAAGCGGTTTTTGGAACAACCGACGGCGTCGGAGCGGCGGCGCAGCACGGGCAGGACGCGGCTCAGGTGGCGCTGGATGGCGGGAGTGACGCCGGTGCCTTTCTGCCACCGGCCCCAGTGTCCGCCGGGGCCGAGCATGGTGTCGAAATCCCAGCGGAAGCGGCGCATGGGGCGCGACGGTTTCCACGCGACGACATGCGCGTGGAGCCGGGCGGTGACCTCGCCCAGCAGTTCGAAGGAGGCGAGGCGGTTGCCCTCGTCGGGTTCGGCGCCCTCGACGAAGGTGAAAAGCACGCAGTTGCGCGGCTCGGGCACGCCGGGGTGCCAGATGTGCTGGATGAACTCGCCGTCGAGCGCGGGGATGGGCTTGGCGGTGACGATCGGGGTGTCGCGGCGGATGGCGAGCACCCATTCGAGTTCGGAGGCGATGTTGGCGCGCGGGTGGTAGCCGGGGCGGTTGATGCGCAACACCCGCGCGGGACCGGCGGGCGGGCGGATCAGCCAGGTGGCGTTTTCCGAATAGTTGAGCAGGCGGATTTCGGACGAGGAGGGCAGGCCGTAGAGCGGAAGCGCCTGGCGGGCGAGTTGCTCGACGCGGGCAAGCTGCTCGGCGACGGGCAGGGCGGCGAAGGATTGCGCGGGCGCTGCGGCGGGCGGAGGCACCGGGTGGCGGCGGGCGGGGGCGGGACGGCGTTCGAGCGTGAGTGCGGACATGGGCGGATGCGGATGAAGGATCGGGTGGAGCCGGTGCACGGGCGGAACGACCGCGGCACTCAGACGGTGGTGGTGGCGACGGCGGGGAGCGACTTGGCGGCCTCGGCGAGGCCGGTTTCGAGGCGGGCGAGGATGTCGTCGCAGAGTTCCCGGGTGCAGAGGAGGCCGGGTTTGAACTGGAGAATGCGCGGGTCGAGCTGCGAGTAGATGGCCCAGAGGCCGTGCTTGTAGAGATGCGGCATGACGAGCTTCGCGCCTTCGGGATGGTCGAATTCGAGGCCGAAGATCACGCCGCGCTGGCGGATGCCGCTGAAGAAGGGCGCGAATTTTTCGCGGATGCGGTCGAGCCCGGCGCGGAGGTGGCCGGCGACGAACTTGACGTTGGCCACGGTTTCGGGACGGAGGGTGATTTCGAGGGTCTTGAGGGCGACGATGCAGCCCAGCTCGGCGCCACCGAAGGTGGAGATGTGTCCCCAGCCGTCCTCGGTGAGCCAGTGGCCGGCGCGTTCGTTAACGATGACCGCGCCGATCGGGTAGAGGCCGCCGCCGAGTCCCTTGCTGGTGACGATGATGTCGGGCGTGACGCCGTAGATGCTGATGCCCCAGAGCTGGCCGCAGCGCATGAGGCCGGTCTGGATTTCGTCGGCGACGTAGAGGGTGCCGTATTTTTCGCAGAGTTTCTTGACACCGGGCAGGTAGCCGTCGTCGGGGAGCGGGAATCCGTAGGTGGCGGGGATGGTTTCCATGATGACGCAGGCGGCGTCGCCGGGACGGAGGGCAGCCTCCATCGCATCGAGATCGTTGAAGGGGACTTTGACGAATTCGCGCGGATCGCCCTCGCTGAGGAATTGTTTCGCGTAGCGTTCGTTGGCGGTGCCGAGGGCGAGGCCGGTGTGGCCGTGGTAGGCGCGGATGACGGAGACGATTTTTTTGCGCCGGGCGCCGTAACGGGCGCACTTGAGGCCGATGTCGATGGCCTCGCCGCCGCCGCTGGCGAGGACGGCGTAGTGCATGCCGGCGGGCGCGGTCTCGACGAGTTTTTTGGTGAGCGCGGCGCGGGTGATGGCGGGAAAGTGGTGGTTGCCGATGTCGAAGTGGTCGAGCGCCTCCTTGAGGGTGGCGATGATCTCGGGGTTGCGGTGGCCGAGGTTGAAGGTGCCGCCGTTGAGGTGCAGGTCGATGAGGCGGTGGCCGCTCATGTCATACATGTGGTAGCCTTCGCGGCGGCCCATGATGAAATCGACGCCATCGCGCTGCCAGGTGTGGACCTTGTGCGGGTTCCAGTAGCGGATGGAGTCGCGTTGAACGGCTGTTTTGTCGGCGTGGACGAGGGATTCGATGAATGGAGACATAGGAAATTATAATTAAGAATGGAGCGGGGCGGCGGCGGGGAGGGATCGTAGAAGCCGCGCTGGAGGTCGATGAGGAGAAGGGCGGTTTGGGCGGCGGACAAGCGGATGTCCGGCAAGGCGTCGGCGGGCAGCGTTTCGTAGTAGAACGAGCGATAGGAGGTGCGCCAGGACATGGGAAATTACGAATTACAAATGACGAATTAC
>JAISAX010000641.1 GCA_031266495.1 Opitutaceae bacterium | reverse complement strand
ATCTTGACCGGTGACCGGAGCGGCCAATGCGCGCAGAGAAAGCGCGACCGGCTGTTCCGTTGCCGCTTTATAGTATAAAACATGGCTTCCACTGCTGATGACGCCGCCATCGGGAGTGGTATAGGTCAGGTCCGTGCCATTGCCGGAAACGGCATCAATAACAGATACCGGATTGTGGTTACTCCAGCTACTGCCATTCGCGAAGCCCACATCGCTGGCTCCTGATTGACCGGCCACCACACCGAGCGAGTATCCTTCGTCAAAACCCGCGCTTGCAAGGACATCGGCAAGGACCGGTTTCGTGACGGCGAGCGATAAAAACAGCGCACACGCAAGGACGATGAATGCCGGAGTTTGGCGGCTGTTGTGTTTTATGTGTTTGTTTTGTTTTATGTGTTTTTCGGATTTCATATGCTTGATACAGGTTGATTATTGCAGGGTTGGTGGTTTGCGGGAATGAGAGAAAGTGAGAGAGGGGGGGGAGGGGGGGGGGGGGGGAGGATTGTTCTATTGCGGGAGCCAGTATAAATTATTGTTGGTGTGATCCAGACATTTGGATTTCAAACCTTCCGCCGACACATGACCATCCAGCCACAGGACGTTTGCCGTTGAGGATGGATGGCGAAGGCTGACGGAAAAATCCACGGTGTTGAAAGAATTGGCGCTGGTGTACCAGGAAGCGCACCGCACATAGGAGCGCCATTCTATCCCCGATGAGTGGCAAATACTGTCGGTTATCATGACGAGGCGACTTGCATTGCCCACCTTGTCATAGGTCAGCGCCTTGTAGTTTCCTCTTTGGGGATTATTAAGACCGACTTCGTTATAGCCGTAACCAAACACGTCCGGATGCTCCGGACAAATATAAACGGGCATGACATTGAAGGACGGGAAATTCAAAGCCGTGCCCTGATAACCCATGTACGGAGCAAGCAAGCCTGTATAATGCTCCATGCTGTAATCCGACCTGTCTCCGTATTTGAAGACCGGGACGATTTCACCCTTGGAATCGTTGCTCCAGAGGAGGGCGGCGGTGCCGATCTGCCGGAGATTGGCTTTGCACCGGGCGCTTTTTGCGGTGCCCCGAACGCGTCCGGTGACAGGGATTATAATCGCGGCAAGAATGCCTATAATGGTAATGACCGTAAGCAGCTCGATCAGCGTGAAGCCGCGCGCGCAGGATGGAGATGGAGATGGAGATACGCCAGTTCGTCCGGCTGGCCCGGGCTTCGCAAGCGAAGCCCCTACGGTCGTTCCGCATACCTTCAGGTTATAATCGCGGGAAGGGAATGAGGGAATCGGGCGTTTGACGGGGATCATTTTGTTTCGGATGTTTGATGTTTCGGGTGTCCGGAGTTTCGGGTGAATATACCGGAGTGGTTGCAGGGTTTTGTTTTCGTGGAGGGGAAGGGGGGGGGGGGGATTGTGCGGCCTGTTCCGGTTTTTGTCAGGTGGTGTCGCGGGCGATGATTTGGCCCCGGAGGCGGGTGACCGCAGGAACGGAACCGGGATTTTGAATGCAGGCCGTGAGGATCCCGAATGCGCGCCGGCCGAGTTCCTCGAAGGGGACGTGATAACTGGTGAGTTTTATCCCGTGAGGCAGGGGCAGGGCGAAATCATCAATGCCGACGAGTTTCAGTCTGGCGGGGATGGGCAGGCCGATGGTTTTCGCGGCGAGAGTCAGGCCTGTGGCGATGTAATCGTTGCTGCAAACCACGCCGGATACAGCGTCGTCCTTGCTGTTTTTTTCCGGGGTCTGCCTGAAATGCTGGAGGTATTTGATGCCCAGAGCGGTGGGGTCTTTGAAGGGATCGTCGAAGTCGGGGCGTATCGTCGGGTCGAGCAGGATGTGGCGCGGATCGGGCGTGATGCCGGCTTCCTCAAGCGCCCAAAGATAACCTTGATAGCGATCGGCGACAGAGGATGCCCCGGCGTGGTTGGCAAGGAAACCGATGCGCGTGAGGCCTTGCGCGAGGAGGAAGCGCGTGGCGGTGTGGCCGGCGTGAAAACCGTCCACCATCACGGAGGGGCAGCCGAGGCCGGGGAGATTGAGGTCGGCAAGGACGATGGGGAAGCGGGAATTGACGAGAATGCCGGAGATCTGAACCTGCTCGCGGGGGTTTTGTATCAGGGGATAAAATACGGCGCCGCGCACGGCGAATTCGGAGAGGCGGCTGAGGTATTCGGCTTCTTTTGCGTAGTCGGCGCCGGTGGAGAGGGTGATGACGCGGCGGGCGGCCTTGTTTGCGGCGGACTGGAATCCTTTTACGGTGCGCCAGATGCCTTCGTGTTGTTCGCCGGGATGGATGAAGGCGAAGGCGTCGAGTTCGGTGGCGGGGTTGGCGGGGGTGGCGTTGACGGAGATGACGCGGGTGCCGGCACGGGTGCGGCGTTCGACGAGGCCTTCATGGGCGAGGAGTGCCATGGCTTTGGCAACGGTGCCGGGGCTGCAGGAGAATTCGGCGGCGAGTTCGGTTTCGGTCGGGAGTTTTTCGTCGAGCTTCCATGTGCCGTCGAAGACACGCTGGCGAAGCTCGGCGTGGAGAGCGGTGACTTTCGGAGGAGTGCGAAAAACCATACGGATGCAGAAAGGGGATTATTTTGGAGGAATGCAACAAAAAATCGTTCAATCATTTTATTTTTTAAAAAATGAAGCCGTCGGCGAGGCCGCCGGATCGGCGTAGCGCAGGCTTCCTGCCCGGGGGGATTCTGGATTTTCGAGTCTCGATTGAAGGAGCAGTTGGCATCTATCCAGGGGCGCATCTCAAAAAGAGGACAGGTTCCGGAGAGGCAACGTCCACGGGCTGGAAGCCCGTGCACGCCGGAGCGGAGAGGCAACGCTCACGGGCTGGAAGCCCGTGCCACTCCCGGAGCGGGCGAGACGCCCGCGCCACTCCGGAACCTGTCCGGAAATCGAGATGCGCCCAGCGCGGGGTTACGCGCCGAGGAGCGTTTTCAGCTTTCCGGTGTTCTTGCCGCCACCCATGGCGAAGTCGGGCTTGCCGCCGCCCTTGCCGTCGATCTGCTGGCAGAGGTCGCGGACGAGCGCGCCGGCCTGGTGGCCGAGCTTGATCGCCGCCGGCGAGGCAAAGGCCGCAAGGCTGGCCTTGTCGGGGAACACCGCGCCGATGCGCACAACCGCCGCGCCAGTCGCTCCGCCGAGCCGGGCGAGAATCTGGCTGCCGATGTGGCGGAGCGCTTCGGGCGCTTCGACCTCGACAATGGCATCAACCCATTTCGTGCCGTCGGGTTTTTCAATGGCCTTGGCCGCGAGATCGGCGGCGAGCGTGGCGGTGGCGCGGTCTTCGAGGGTTTTGAGTTTTTTTTCGATCCCGGCTTTCTGCGCGACGAGTTGGGCGAGTTTCTGGTCGAACTGCGCGGGCGTGGCGCCGATGAGCGCGGCGGCGGCGGCAATGCGGGCTTCCTGCGCGGTGGCGTGCGCGTGGGCGGCGGCTCCGGCGACGGCCTCGATGCGTCGGATGCCGGCAGCGATGGCGCCTTCGCTGATGATCCTGAAATAACCGGTTTCTCCCGTAGTGGAAACATGGGTACCGCCGCAGAGTTCGCGGCTGTAGCCGCCGATGTCCACGACGCGGACGCGTTTGCCGTATTTTTCGCCGAAGAAGGCGAGGGTGCCTTCGGGTTTTTTGTCGAAATCGGTTTCGGTCGTGGTGACGGGGGCGTTGTCGAGGATGCGGGTGTTGACGAGCGCCTCGATCTTGCGAAGGGCTTCGGGCGAGACGGCCTCGAAGTGCGAGAAGTCGAAGCGGAGGCGGTCGGTGGCGTTGAGCGAGCCGGCCTGGCGCAGGTGCGTGCCGACGACTTCGCGCAGCGCCCAGTGGAGCAGGTGCGTGGCGGTGTGGTGGCGCTGGATGGCGCGGCGGCGTTCGAGATCGACGCTTAGCATG